>URKM01000001.1 GCA_900548365.1 uncultured Collinsella sp.
AACCCCTGACCTCTTGACTGCCAGTCAAGCGCTCTCCCAGCTGAGCTACGCCCCCTTGCAACGAAAAAGTACTATAAGGGAATCACGCCAAGTATGCAAGCGGTATTTCAAACTTTTTTTGATAATCTTCGATTACAGCCTTTTACCTGCACTTTGGTAGTAGAGGCTGTGAGTTCTTCAACGCTTCAGGTCGAAACAGAACCGCGTCGTCATCGCCTCCACGGGGGCGGTGAGCGTGCCGTCGTCTTGCAGGACGGGCAACGCGCGGCGGCGCTTGTAGTAGCGTGCGGGCATGGTGGTTACTCCTTTCGGTAGCGGGTACAATGCGTCTATAGCGGGGCGCGTGCATTGTGGTTTAGTTAGCACGCGCCCCGCTATCCGCTATTTAGCGGGTACCGTTATCGTTATGCGCACCTTCCTACCGTCGGGTAGGACGTGCACGAAACGGTACGTTGCGCGTCATTGCCCACCGACTCGGCTGCGCCATAGACAAGATCGTGGTGGCATGCGCCCGTGGTACGCGCAAATACACGAGACTCAGGTGGCTTAGGAGGGGCTTATGAAGGTTAGGTACATCGGGGATTACTACAAAGTTGTCTTGGAGAAAGGCAAGACCTACGATGTCGAATGCATAGAGCCGGGCCCCTTCGGCGATTGGTACAGGATCTTACTCCCCGACCTCGATGACGATGGACTTTTCTCCGCCGCTGATTTTGAAATCGTGGAAGACTCCGACGATTAACGCGCGGCACTTTTTCAGTTATTTTGAAAGACTCAAGAGGATCGGCGGGGCGTACGCTCTTTTTGCAAGACGACGGTACGAAAACCGGGCCCATGGCATGTGCTCCCGGTGCTACGAGGCCGAAGGCATCGACGTAATTGAATCTAACATCGGTTCCCATAGTGAAAGCCTCCCGTCTCTCAGCCTTACATTTCCCCGTCCAAGAAATGGGAGCCAGCTCAATGATGCAAAGAGAGCATCGTTCTCGATAAAAGAATACCCGCCACCAATTCTCAATGGCGGCGGGCGATTAGAAGAATAGATTCAAGAACGCCGGAGAAAAGCCCCTAGCGACGCTGGGAGATAACCAGGTCGCGAACCTTCGCTGCGACGTCCTCGAGCGCGATATCGGAGCGCTCGCCCGTCGCACGGTCTTTCAGCTCGACCGTGCCGTTCTTAAGGCCGCGCTTACCGATGATGACCTGATACGGGAAGCCCATGAGGTCGTTATCGGCAAATTTGACACCAGGGCGCTCGTCACGGTCGTCGATCACGACCTCGATGCCGGCTTCGCACAAAGCATCGGCGATGCTGGAGCATGCTGCCGCGCATTCATCCATCTTCGGGTCGAGCGGGATGATCGACACCTCATACGGCGCGATGGAGACGGGCCAGATGATACCGTGCTCATCATTATGCTGCTCGACGACGGCCGCGAGCGTACGCGACACACCCACGCCGTAGCAGCCCATGATGAAGGGCTTCTCCTCGCCGTTCTCATCGGCAAAGGTGGCCCCCATGGCCTCGGAATACTTCGTACCGAGCTGGAACACCTGGGAGACCTCGATGCCGCGGGCGCCCTTGAGCGGTTGTCCGCAATGCGGGCACACATCGCCCTCGTGGACGGTTACAAGGTCCGCCCACTGATCGACCGTGAAATCACGCTCGGGGCATGCGCCGGTGAAGTGGTAGTCGACCTCGTTGGCGCCGCATGCCCAGCTACGGGACTCGCGCAGCGACTCGTCGACGACCAAGCGGATGCCATCGGGAAGGTTCACGGGACCGATGAACCCCTTGAACAGACCCGCCTCCTGGAGCTCCTCCTCGCTCATCATGTGGTACTCGCCAAACAGCTTCTCAGCCTTGCACTCGTTCAGCTCGTGATCGCCCGGCACGATCGCGACGACCTTGGTACCGTCCTCCGCGACGAGCGCGAGGGACTTACGCGTCCCGTTCTCGGGGAAGCCGAAGAAATCCGCGACCGCTTCGATGGTTCCCAGGCCGGGCGTATGGACCTTCTGAAGGGTACCGTCGCCGGGACCCTCGGTAACGACGATCGTGGTGACGGCGGCTTCGTCATCGGCGGCAAAGCCGCAGGCATCGCAATATACCAAGCTGGCTTCGCCGGCGTCGGCGAGCGCCATGAACTCGACGGAGGTGTCGCCGCCGATCTGACCCGAATCGGCGACGACAGGCAGGGCCTTCAGTCCGCAGCGCTCACAGATGCGGGCGTATGCATCTTTCATATCGTCGTAGATCTTCTGCAGGCTCTCCTGGGTAGCGGAGAACGAGTAGCCGTCCTTCATGATGAACTCGCGGCCGCGCATCAAGCCGAAGCGAGGACGCATCTCATCGCGGAACTTGTCCTGAATCTGATAGAGGTTCACGGGAAGCTGCTTGTAGGAGCGCAGCTCGTTCTTGACCAGATCGGTAATGGTCTCCTCATGCGTCGGGCCGAGCACGAACTCGCGGTCATGGCGGTCCTTCATGCGCATGAGCTCGGGACCATAGGCGTTCCAGCGACCGCTCTCGTGCCAAAGGCCGCCATCGACGACCATGGGCATCAGGAGCTCCTGAGCACCCGCGGAGTCCATCTCATCGCGCACGATATCCTCGATCTTCTTCAAGGAGCGCCAAGCAAGCGGGAGGTAGCTGTACAGGCCCGCCGCCTGCTTGCGGATCATACCGGCGCGCAGCAGCAGTCGATGGCTGGCGAGCTCGGCCTCGGCGGGATCTTCCTTGAGCGTGGGCGCATACAGCGCGGACATGTTCATTGCCCTGGTACAGTTGGTAGACACGATTGAAACTCCTTGAATCTAACATGCAAAACAGTTGAATGATAACCCAAACGGGCGTTTGGGAGACAGCACGGCTGTACCGAACCCCGGCTTGGATGGAGCAGCAGGTACAAGCGCCTACAGTGCGTCGATTTCCGCAAGCAGGGCGTCGACGATCTCGTCTTCGCCGATCTTCCGAATCACCTCGCCATGGCGGAACAATAGCGCCGACCCCCTACCGCAGGCCACGCCCACATCCGCATCGGACGCCTCGCCCGGACCGTTGACGACGCATCCCATAACAGCGACCGTGACCGGCTTCGTACAAGATGCGAGCCTACGCGTGACCTCGTCGGCGATTCCTATCAAGTCGACCTGGCAACGAGCGCACGTGGGGCAAGATACGATCTCGGGACCGCGACGCCTGAGCTCGAGCGCCGACAGGATGCCCCATGCAACGGGGACCTCCTCGACGGGATCGGCCGTAAGGGAGACGCGCATGGTGTCCCCGATACCCTCGGCAAGCAGGGCGCCGAGCGCAATGGAACTCTTGATGGTGCCCTGCTGAACGCCGCCGGCCTCGGTTACCCCGAGGTGCAGCGGAACCTGCGGGAGCTCAGCTGAAAGACGACGATAGGTGTCGATCGTCGTGGCGACGCTGTGCGCCTTAGCGGAGAGTACGATATCGCGAAAGCCCCGCTGCTCGAAATGCTCCACGAAGCGAAGGGAGGACGCAACGAGCTTATCGACCTGGGAGAGGTCGTCGCGTTCGGCGATCGAGGGCTCGAGCGATCCCGCGTTGACGCCGATGCGAATCGCGGCGCCGCATTCACCCGCGGCGTCGATGACGGCGTCGACACGATCCCAAGATCCGATATTGCCGGGATTGATACGGAGCTTCGAGGCGCCCGCGGCGACCGCGGCGATCGCAAGGCGATGATCGAAGTGTATGTCCGCGACGATGGGGACGGGGCTCTCGGCGCAGATGACGCCGAACGGCTCGACCGCATCCTTGCTGGGAACGGAAACGCGAACGATATCGCAACCGGCAGCCGCCAGCTGCCGCACCTGCTCGAGCGTCCGGTCCGAGTCGGTCGTCGGGGTGCACGTCATGGACTGGACGGCGACCGGGGCGCCGCCTCCGATCTGAACCGATCCCACCGTTACGGCACGGGTTTGATTTCGAGCGGGCTCGTGAGCCGACATAGACGGTCCTCCCGTTATAACAGGCGCAGGATATCAGCGCGCAACATGTACAGGAACAAAAAAGCGAAGAACGCGATGCCGACGTACGAAACGACGGTCTGGGCCTTAACCGAGAGCTCCTTGCCGCGAACAGCCTGGATGATCTCGATCACGAGCTTACCGCCGTCAAGAGGCGGAATGGGGAGCAGGTTCATGAATCCCAGCGAGAACGAGATGAGGGCCGCGAAACTCATGAACGAAGCGGCACCCTGCTCCGCTGCCTGCGCGGAAAGGACCGAGATGCCCACCACCGATGTCGAGCTATCAAGAACCTCCTTGGTGTGCTGCGGCATCAAGAGCTTCGCTACGCCCTGGGCCGTCTGAGCAAGATAGTCGACGGACATCCGGGCCGCGGCGAGGGGGTCCACCTTCATCGTGTGATACAGCACGCCGATGCCCAGCAATCCGGAATCATCAAGCTTCGCCTCAACGGTCCTCGTCGCGCCATGATCTTGCAAATAGCCATCGTCGACCGCGTCGAGCTGCTGCTCAGTCGATTCAGGCTGATCTGGTGTCCACACCTCGAGGGTTACGGACTCGCCCGGACCGCGGTCGCCCAGCGCGGTGAGAAGCTCGGACCAGCTCCCGACCGAAGCCCCATCGACCGCCAGGATTCTATCGCCCGCATGGATACCGGCTGCAACCGCCGGCGACCCGTCGGAGACGGACCCTATCACGTTGACATCCATGGGGGCACGGTAGCCGATAACCGAATAAGCGACCACGAATAGAGCGACACCGGTTATCAAATTAACCAGAATGCCGGCGACCAGCATGAAGGCGCGCTTGAAGAAACCCTTGCCGATATACGTATGAGAGCGTTCGGCGAGAAAGAAATCATGCTCGGAGCAGGGAAGCTGCCATGCCTCGCCGTCCTTGGTGGCTCCATCGCGCTTGAACGCGCGCCCATCGAACACCGTATGCCCCGATGCGTCGCGCGCAGGAGCCATATAGCGAGAGGGGTAGTACTTCGAAGTCGGCCCCTCCCCTTTCGACTCGTCGTAAACAGGAAGGACGGACCCCCACCCCATAAGGAAGACGCATGCTTCCAACGCTTCATCGGCGGTGATCTCGAGGTCGGCGGCAAGCTCGTCTACGGACAAGGAGCCGGCCTGATGGATGCGAGCGAGCACGCGCTCCGCATGGGGCGCCTGCTCGGGATCCATGCCGCATATCGCCGCATACCCGCCGAGTAGCAGCGGCGTCACTCCGAACTTCGTACCGATGCGCTTCGAGGTGATATGCAGGTTGTAGCGAAACGGCAGACCGAGGAAGAACTCGGTTACGCGCACGCCGCAGGCGCGGGCAGCGAGAAAATGCCCGCCCTCGTGAACGAACACGAGCAGCGAGAGGAGCAACACGCCCCAGAAGAGCGGGGTGATGAAACCCATGATGGCATCCATATGCATCCGTTTCTAACGATTGAGCGAGGAGATGTAGGTCTCGGAGATACGACGAGCCCAAGCATCGACCTCGTCGAGCTGGCCGAGCGACGTGACCGCTTCCCTATCATGCGCATCGAGAGCGTGGTCGACGATGCGAGCGATATCGGTGAACGAGCACCGCTCGTGAAGGAATGCGTCGACGGCGACCTCGTTGGCGGCGTTCAGCACGCACGGCATGGTCCCTCCCGATTTACCCGCTTCCTCGGCGAGAGCGAGGCAGCGAAACGCGTCTTGGTCGGGAGCGTCGAAATCGAGCGAGCCGAGCGTCCTGAAATCGACACGCGGCGCGGGCGTCTCCCACCGATCCGGATAGGACAGCGCGAACTGGATGGGAATACGCATATCCGAAGCACCGAGGTGCGCCATCACCGAGCCGTCGGCAAATTCGACCATGGAGTGAATCTTGGACTGACGCTGGATGAGCACCCGGATGCGATCGAGTTCGATATCGAAGAGATGCATGGCCTCGATGCGCTCGAGCCCCTTGTTCATGAGCGTCGCGGAATCGATGGTGATCTTCGAACCCATGTTCCACGTAGGATGTGCCAGGGCATCCGCAACGGTCACGCGCTCGAGCTGGGCCGGGGTCGAACCAAAGAAGGGACCACCGGAGCAGGTAAGCCAGATGGCGTGGGTTTCACGATGGCGTTCGCCAAGGTAGCACTGGAAGATGGCGGAATGCTCGGAGTCGACGGGAAGCAGCTGGCCGGGCTTAACGAGCGGCATGATGAGATCGCCGCCCACGACAAGCGACTCCTTGTTGGCAAGAGCGACGACCTTGCCCGCAGAAACGAGCTCGTAGGTAGCATGGAGGCCGGCAGCACCGACGATTGCCACGACAACCACATCGACCTCGTCGGAAAGGCACATATCGATGGCCGCGCGCATGCCGAACCGGCAGCAGACACCCGAAGGGAACCGGTCCTGAGACACAGTCGATGAAAGGGATTCATCGGTGACGACGACGGATCCCACCTCGAATTCACGCGCCGCCTCGGCGAGCGCCCGGACATTGCGATGCGCGGACAACGCGACGACCTGAAGCTTATCGCTATGTTGACGGCAGACGTCAAGCGTTTGAACGCCGATGGAACCCGTGGAACCCAGGATGGCGACACGTTGGCGTTTCAAGGTCATAGGACACCTCCGAGCACGAGGATGAGATGTGCGGTGATGCAGCCGAAGATGAGCGAATCGGAACGATCGAGCATACCACCGTGACCAGGGATGAGGTTTCCGGAATCCTTCACGCCGACGCCGCGCTTGATGCGCGATTCGATAAGATCGCCGAATACGCCGAGGACGGCAACGGAAACGCCGGCGAGGATCGTCACCGGAAGCGACAGGCTATACCACCCGGTGGCATACAGGATCAGCCAGATAAGCAAAGAGCCCGCGATGCTCCCGCAGAATCCCTCCCACGTCTTGTTCGGGGAGATCTTCGGAGCCATCTTATGCTTGCCGAACCTGCTGCCGACCATATACGCGAGCGAGTCGCTTACCCACAAAGAGGCGCAGACGCCGACCGAAAGCAGGGCGCCCGCAAGCCCGCTGATCGAACCGCGGGTGAGCACGATAGCAGAAAGCATGAAGCCCGTGTACAGGGGGCCGAAGATGGTGACGGCGACATCCGAGATGCGGGCACGCGGCGAATAGAGATACCAAAGGCCTACCGCAAGCACCAGGATGAACAAAAGCGCCGTCAGCAATACGGATGCGCCGAGCGCGGACAAGGGAAAGAGGACCGCCGCTGACAATCCGATAAATTCGTTCGGCACCTTTCCATCAAGCCGTGCCATGCGGTAGAACTCGTAGCAGCAAAACCAGCTCATGATGGAGACGAAAAGAGCGGTTGGGACAACGCCGAGAACAAGGCAGGCGATGAACAAGGCGGCATAGATGATGCCGAAACCCGAGCGAACGAGAAAACCCTTGAGATCGAAGGGCTTGGTCTTTGCGCGAGCTTGGCTCTGGTCGCCCTCTGACCCGGGCTGGACCCGTTGCTTCTGTTGATCCACGATTAAGAACTCCTCTGATGAACCTAGGCGCTACTTCGCGCTCAATCCGCCAAAGCGGCGGTCTCGTTTTTGGAACGATGCGATCGCGCGCAGCATCCCCCACCTATCGAAATCCGGCCAATAGGTCTCGGTGATATAGAATTCCGAATACGCTATCTGCCATAGAAGATAATTCGAGACGCGCATCTCGCCGGAGGTGCGAATAACGAGCTCGGGGTCGGGCAGGCCGCCGGTATACAGCTCGCGCGCGACGGCGTCTTCATCGATGGATCCCGGATTCAGCTCACCGGTTCGAACTTTTTCAGCAAGCAGACGTGCCGCGCGCGCGATTTCGGCACGAGCGCCGTAGTTGACGGCGAGAGCGAGTACCATCCCCGTATGGTCTTGGCATTCGCTGAGGCCGAATTCGAACACGTCGCGCGTCTTCTTGGGCAGCGAAGAGATATCGCCGAGAAAGACCACGCGAACGTTCTCCCGCTTCAGAAGCGGCAATTCATCGATAAAGGTCTTAGCGAAGAGATGCATGAGAACGTTGACCTCGTGCTGCGGCCTCCCCCAATTCTCAGTGGAGAACGCGTAGGCGGATAAAACGTCGACACCGAGGCGAACCGCGGTGGTGATGACATCTCGGAGCGCGACGATGCCCTGCTTATGGCCCTCGGTGCGGGAGAGGCCGCGGGAAGTCGCCCAACGCCCGTTACCATCCATGATGCAGGAAATATGGCGCGGAATACGGTCAAGGTCGATGTCGGCAAGCGAAATATCCTGAGGGGGATGCATGAAGTGCTCAGCGAGCTTTTCGGAATCAAAATCCACGATGATGGTCTCCATACCGTACGTGAACCCCGACACGGGATTCGAATAATCGAAAAGACTGCCTGCATGACCTATAGATAGCATACACGCATGGTATCTATAATAGAGTTGCGCCCGAACCATCGCAACGATGGCGGCGTTTTCATAAAAGGCCCGCGCGCAGCAGGGCGTCCTGCATTGAAAATGCCCGCGAGCGCCATCATGCGCTCGCGGGCAAAATGAAAGCTACCAGCTGTCTCCAGAAGGTGAAGCGGATATAGCGACCGCTAGATCTCCATCACTTCCGCCTCTTTCGCCTTCAGCATAGCATCGATCTTGGCGATGTACTCATCCGTGCACTTCTGGATCTTAGCCTGCTCACGGCGGACCTCGTCCTCGGTGAGCTCTTCATCGCGATCGAGCTTGTTGTTGAAATCGCGGCGAACGTTGCGAACCGCCACGCGGGCATGCTCGGCAAGGTCACGACACTCTTTGACGAGCTCGCGACGGCGCTCCTCGGTGGGGGCGGGGAAGGGAAGGCGGATAACGGTGCCGTCGGTGTTGGGCGTGATGCCCAGGTCGGAGGCGGAGATGGCCTTCATGATAGCGTTGACCAGCGCCTTGTCCCACGGCTCGACGAGCAGCATGTGAGCTTCGGGCGTCTTTACGGCAGCGACCTGGCTGACGGGCGTGGCGACGCCGTAGTAATCGACGGTGATATCGGCCAGGATGTTGGCGTTCGCGCGGCCGGTGCGGACCTTGGAAAAGCTGTGCTTCAGGCTATCAAGGGTCTTGTCCATGTGATCGTTGATGGTAGCCATGTTAGTCCTCCTGAACTACAACGGTGCCGACGGGCTCTCCGCAAAGAGCACGCTTGATATTGTCCTCGCCCTCGATATTGAGGACGATGATGGGCATGTGGTTATCCTGGCACAGTGCGGTCGCGGTGGAATCCATGACCTGGAGTCCGCGCACCAGGACCTCATGATAGCTGATGGTATCAAAACGAACGGCATCCTGGTTCGAGACCGGGTCCTTGTCGTAGACGCCATCGACCTTGGTCGCCTTCAGCAGGCAATCGGCATCGATCTCGCAGGCGCGAAGCGCGGCAGCGGTATCGGTGGTGAAATACGGATTGCCGGAACCGGCTGCGAAGATAACGATGGAGCCCTTTTCGAGATGATGCATCGCACGACGGCGAATATAGGGCTCGCAGACCTCGTTCATCTGAATGGCGCTCATGACGCGGCAGGGACAATCCTCGTGTTCGAAAGCATCCTGAAGGGCCAGCGCGTTCATAACCGTGGCAAGCATGCCCATATAGTCGGCCTGAGCGCGGTCCATGCCCTTGGCGGACCCGGCAAGGCCGCGGAAGATGTTGCCACCACCGACAACGATGCCGACCTCGATACCATCCTCATGAATCGACTTGATCTGACGGGCGAGATTCTCGGTTACGGAGGGATCGATACCGTACCCATTCTCCCCCATCAGGGCTTCACCGGAAAGCTTCAACAAGACGCGCTTATAGCGATAATCAGACAAGGCTCCTCCTTCATCAATCATGTGCATCTATTCTAGCAGCGAAAACAGCTCGAATTCCATAAAAAAGCAGGCCGTAGGTCAACCCCACAGCCCGCTTTCACATTACAAGATCCAAAAACCTTAGTTGTCGGACTCGCCGCGCTCGAGACGATCGAACGCCATGACCTTGACGGTATCGCCGCAAGACTTGGAGACCTGCTCGGCGAGGCCGTTGACGGTCACGCTGGAGTCCTTGATGAACTCCTGCTCGTTCAGGACGGAAGCCTTGAAGAACTTCTCAAGACGGCCGATGGCCATCTTCTCCTGGATGGCCTCGGGCTTACCGGACTCGGCAGCCTGAGCCATGTAGATGGACTTCTCGTGCTCGACGACGTCGGCAGGGACATCCTCGCGACGAGCGCAGATGGGGCTGGTAGCAGCAACCTGCATAGCGACGTCGTGGGCGAAGGTCTTGAACTCGTCGGAGGCGAAGGACTCGGGCTTCTCGAAGGAGAACTCGACCATGACGCCGATCTTACCACCCATATGGATGTAGGAGGAAAGGGCGCCAGCCTCGACGGTGCGAAGGTTGAAGCGAGCGATCTTCATGTTCTCGCCCATGACGTGGATGAGCTCGGTGAGCTCGCCCTCCACGGTGTCACCGTTCATAGGAGCAGCCATGAGGGCATCGGCGTCAGCGGGCTTGACCTCGGCGACGACCTTCGCGAGCTCGGCAGCAAAGCCGGTGAACTTGGGGTTGGAGGCAACGAAGTCGGTCTCGCAGGAGAGCTCGACGAGCGCGCCCGTCTTGCCATCCTCGGAGATGAAGGCGGCAACGGCGCCCTCGTTGGTCTCGCGACCAGCCTTCTTAGCGGCCTTGGCAAGACCGTTCTTGCGCAGAACGTCAACGGCGGCATCCATGTCGCCGTCGGCCTCGACGAGAGCCTTCTTGCACTCCATCATCGGAGAGTCGGTCATCTCGCGAAGCTGCTTGACCATAGCGGCGGTAATCTGGGCCATGATGGCTCCTTTCAAAGAGCGTTGAACGAACGGAAACGGACGTTACTCAGCGTCGGCAGCGGCCTCGGGGGCAGCGGCCATCTCGGCCTCGGAGATCTGCTCCTTGCCAGAACCCGCGAGGCAGGCGTCGGCGAACAGCTCGCACATGAGGGAGACGGCGGAAATGGCGTCATCGTTGCAGGGGACGCCGAAATCGACCTCGTCGGGGTCGGAGTTGGTGTCGATGAGGGCGACGACGGGGATGTTCAGGCGCTGGGCCTCCTTGATGGCGTTCTCCTCGCGCTTGGTATCGATGACGAAGAGCGCGGCGGGCAGGCCCTTCATGTCGCGGGCGCCACCGAGGTTGGTCTGGAGCTTCGTGAGCTCCTTGCCCAGAACAGCCTGCTCCTTCTTGGGGAGAAGAGCCATGCGGCCGTCCTCGACCATGGCCTCGAGCTCCTCCATGCGGTTGATGCGGGAGCGGATGGTCACGAAGTTGGTGAGCATACCGCCGAGCCAGCGCTGGTTGATGTAGGGCATGTTGGCGCGCTCAGCAGCGGTCTTCACGGCCTCCTGAGCCTGCTTCTTGGTGCCGACGAAGAGCACCTGGCCCTTGCGGGAGATGTTCTTCAGGAAGGTGTAGGCCTGGTCGGCGTTGATAATGGTCTGCTTGAGATCGAGGATGTAGATGCCGTTGCGCTCGCCGAAGATGTACTCGCGCATCTTGGGGTTCCAGCGGCGGGTCTGGTGGCCGAAGTGGCAGCCGGCCTCGAGCAGGGTGCGGATGTTAATCGTGGTAGCCATGTTTACCTCCTGTGGTTCGTTGCCTCCGCACGATGTCATCCTGTTCGAGCCACCCGACCATGTGCTACCAACGTTCGGGCACCACGGCTCAAAAGTCGTCGTGCGTGCGTATTACCTCTGTTGCTCGATGAGCAACCTGAAGCATGATAGCAGGAAAACCGCAGCAGTCCAAGAGCCTAAACCGATGTTGTGTGCGACTTGTGGCACACGGCTTCATTCGATTCGACTGGAGGCTCGTAGCGCTCACCCCGCTCGTTCAAGCGCTACGAGCGCGGATGGGCGAGACGTACGGCAGACTTCAGCGCCTCCGGCGACAGATGCGTATAGACCTGGGTCGTCGATAGGCTCGCATGGCCCAAAAGCTCCTGGACGCTGCGAAGATCGGCCCCTCCGACGAGGAGATCGGTAGCGAAGGTATGACGCATGGTGTGTGGAGTCACCGAATCCGGCAGCCCCGCCCGACGCCGTAGAACGCAGAAACGGTATCGGAGGGCGGATGCGTCCATAACCGCGCCGCGATCCGATATGAAGAGCGCATGCTCTCCTCCTTCCCGCAGGCACCGCTCCTCGCACGCGACGAGGGCGGGCCGCGCGCCATCGATATAGCTCTCGAGCTGTGAGACAGCGCGTCGATGGAGCGGCACGATGCGCTCTTTGGATCGTTTGCCGAAGAGGCGAACGAGGCGATGACCCGATTCGAAGGACTCGATATTCAGACCTGCGAGCTCGGAAATGCGCGCGCCCGTGGCATACAGCAGCTCGAGCATGCAGGCGTCCCGAATGCCGCCGGGCACGCGGGTGTCGGGGGCCTCGAACAAAAGCTCGAGCTGATCGCAGGCAACCGTCGTCGGAAGCCGTTTGGCGAGTTTCGGCGAAACCAGCGCATCGGCGGGATTGATGTCGATAACCCCGTCTCGCACGAGCCATCGATAAAAGGAGCGAATCGCCGAAAGGTGGGCCGAGATCGTCGACCCCTGGTAGCGAGCCGCATGCAAATAAGCTAGATACCGTCGAAGACCCTTGCCTCCTATCTGAAGGCCGTCGACCCCTTCGCGGCGGCACCAAGACGAGAACGCGCCCAGATGCTGCCGATAGGCGCGCTCCGTCTCCGGCGAACAACCCCTGACGGAGAGCAGGAACACGCAGAACGCATCGATTTCCTCATCGAGGGCCGCCATGGTCGCCTAGCACCGAGAAGTCGCGAACAGGTCGCATCTCGAGGAGAGAAACTCCTTCATGGCAAGGTCGCCGCGCTCGGAATATGCGGCATAGCGATCGCGTTTCGACCGCCGCTTGCCATCTTCGAGGGGAGGAATGATTCCGAAGTTGACGTGCATGGGCTGGTAATCAGCACAAGCGGGGTCCGTGGCGTAGGAGACGAGCGCGCCGAACACGGTCTCCTCGGGAAGCCGAACGGCGTCGACGCCCTTGATATCGGCAAAGGTATTCAGAGCTGCCAGCAGGCCAGAGGCGACGGCCTCCGCATAACCCTCCGTTCCCGTGATCTGGCCCGCCAAGCGCACCGTGGTCCCCGGCACGGCGAAGGTGGGGTCGAGCACGTGCGGTGCGTCGACGAAGGTATTGCGGTGCATGACGCCGAAGCGGAAGAATTCCGCATGCTCGAGACCGGGAATCAGGCGAAACACGCGCTTCTGCTCGCCAAACGTAAGGTTCGTCTGGAAGCCGACGAGATTATAGGCGGTATGTTCGGCGTTTTCCGCCCTGAGCTGCACCGCCGCCCAGGGCCTACGACCCGTACGGGGATCGGTGAGGCCGACGGGCTTCATCGCACCGAAGCGGATTGCATCCCTGCCGGTGCGCGCAACCTCCTCGGCGGGCTGACACGCCTGAAAGAGATCGCGGCGCTCAAAGTCCTTCAGCACGACGCGCTCGGCGCCGACGAGCGCGTCGATGAAGACATCGTACTCCTCGCGAGAGAGCGGAGCGTTGAGATAGTCGCCGGCACCACCGTCTTCATAACGAGATTGAGCGAATAGGACGTCCATATCGAGCGTCGAGGCATCGACGATGGGCGCGGCGGCATCGAAGAAAGAAAGCGAGGATCCGCCGACGAGGCCCATGACCGCAGCACTCAGCGAGGGCGAGCAAAGCGGGCCCGCCGCGATGACGACGCGCCCATCGGGAATTGACAGCACCTCTTCCCTGATCACCCGTATGCGCGGTCGGGAGGCGATCTCCTCCTCGACGAAACGAGAGAACAGGTCGCGATCGACCGCGAGGGCGCCGCCGGCTGGAACCGCGGCGCGATCGGCGCACGCCATGAGAACCGACCCCATCGCCCGTAGCTCGCGCTTCAACATACCTGCTGCCGAGTCGGAACGCGTCGATTTGAAAGAATTCGAGCAGACGAGCTCGGCGAGATGGTCGGTATGGTGGGCGGGAGAACCGTTGGCGGGGCGCATCTCGTACAAGCGAACATCGACGCCCCTATCTGCAAGCTGGATGGCGCATTCGCAACCAGCCAAGCCACCTCCGATAACGCTCACGCCGTCAAACATCTAAACCCCTATCAATCATCCGTACCGTATTTCATGGTTCCGAACGAGGTTAACCCATGCAGCGCCTTTTTTGAAGCAGCAAAGCGACCATCATAAAGTTGCTCCACCAGGCCCTCCACTGCAAGCTGGCTTAAGATGAGCAGCGCCTCCCTTTCTGAGATTGCGATATGTCGTGCAACCTCCTCGCATCGCGATGGCTGCGCGACCAAGATATCCATAATGCGCCCGGCGGTTCCTTGAGCCTGTTGGGAGCGAACGGGCCCGGGAGAATAGCGAAGGGTTTCATAAATTCTTGAAATCGCGACCTCAAGGGACTCCTCGTCTATGACGCATGTCGCGCCGATGGAGATCAGATAGTTCGTGCCCCTGAATTCCGGCGAGAACATCGAGCCGGGTACGGCCAGCACCTCGCGCCCAAGGTCGGAGGCGGTCTCAGCGGTCGAAAAGGTACCGGAGGGCATACCCGCTTCGCATACGATTGTCGAGCGGGCGAGCGCCGCGATGATGCGGTTGCGCTTGGGGAAAGCATATCGGCGCGGAGGAGCGCCCCAGGGCTCGAGGGAAACGATGGCACCGCCCCCTTCGATGGCATCTTGGATAAGCCGTTCCGAACTCTTGGGGTACACGACATCGGCTCCCCCACCCAACACCATGACATGGCGCCCGCCGTTAGCTACGGCGCTCCTGCCCGCAGCCTGATCGCAACCGATCGCCCCACCCGAAACAACGGCGATTCCGGCCTCGGACGCGAGTCGAGCGGCGAGTTCCGCCACAGCGAGCCCGTAAGGCGTCGCGCGACGCGAGCCGACGACAGCGATGGAGGGCATCGAAAGCACCTCCGCAGCGCCGCGCACGAACAGACGAGGCGGTTCGCCGGGAAGATCGAGCAGCATATGCGGGTACAGCGGATCATCGTGCGAGATGACGCAACGCGCCTCATTCTGCATCCGAGCACCTCCCCCGATACATCGCCGCTTCGAGGATATGCTCGGAGCCGACCTTGTCGCATTCGTTAATGTCCGCGATCGTTCGGGCTATCCTGCACAGGCGAATGATTCCCCTGCCCGTAAGATGGGAGCTGCGGGCGACGGCCAGCAATGAATCGCTCCCCCCGCCATCGAGGTCGTAGGCGCTTACGGCGCCCTCGACGCCATCGCATCGATTCCAACCGTCCGACAGCTCCCCGCTGGACCGCTTGGTGCGGCGCGCGCGGAACGCCCGGCCGATCTCCACCGACTCCTTCATCGATTTCGAATCGGCGCCCAACCCGCCCTCCACGAGGACATCCGGATTTGGACGGCAGACATCGATGCGCAGATCGATTCGATCGGCAAGGGGCCCGCCGAGCTTCGCCTGATACCGGGAGATGGCACTGGGCTGGCAAGAGCACTGGACCTCACGATCACCCAGGTACCCGCAAGGACAGGGATTGCTCGCAACGACCAATTGAAAGTGCGCGGGGAACACATACGAACCGTCCGCGCGCACGATGCGCACCGTGCCGCTTTCAAGAGGCTGCCTCAGCAACTGCAGCACGCTCGAGGGAAACTCGGCCAGCTCGTCCAAAAACAGGACGCCGCCATGCGCCAGGCTGATTTCTCCAGGCCTGACCGGGCGACCGCCCCCTACGAGGCCCGCCGCAGAGATGCTATGATGCGGGCTTCGGAAAGGACGCCGAAACGCGAGCAGCCCATCGACATCCTCGCGGGCAACCGAATGGATGCAAAGAGCTTGCTGGCGCTCGACCTCATTCATCGGGGGGAGAATCGTCGTCAAGCGCTCTGCAAGCATCGTCTTGCCGGAACCCGGCGGACCGACCATCATGAGGCCGAGCTCCCCGGCAGCCGCAATCACCAAGGCGCGCTTAGCGAGCTCCTGCCCCATCACATCGGCAAAATCGAGCGCCGGCAAGTCCGTCGTCACCGCCATCGATGGCTCCAACCCGCTTTGCAGGCATGAATCCAGACCATGGCGGAGCGGTCCGATCGCACGGAGATGCGAACAGGAAACGTCACCGAGGGGAAACGGGAGCATCGAAGGAGCGGTCACGAGCTTCAACCGAGATTCACGAGCGAGCACCGCATAGGCGACATCACCGGAAACCGGCATAACCGCCCCATCCAAAGACAGCTCGCCGACGAAGAGGCAGCTATCGAGATCCTTCAAGGGTATCTGGCCGGAAAGCGCGAGAATGGCAACGGCGATGGGCAGGTCCAGCCCAGAACCGGTCTTCCTCATATCCGCGGGCGCGAGGTTGACGATGATGCTGCGGCGGGGAAACTCATATCCAGCGCCACGCAGGGCGCAGCGAATGCGAACGCTCGCCTCGCTCACCGCGGCTCCGGCCATGCCGACCAAGGAAATTCCGGGTATGCCGCTGGAAAAGGAGACCTCGACCGTGACGGGCTGGGCCTCGACGCCGCGGATGCAAGCCGCATGGATGCACACGGTGCCGCCGCTCACAACGCCGGCGCTCATCGGTCTGCATCCCAATCGAATGCTCCGAGGATATGCTGGATTCCCGCCGTTCGCCCCTCATGGATATTGATCGCGATGACATCGAAACGAATTGCCCGAACCGGATGATGCTCCAGCGCGTAATGAGCGGCGATCCTACGATAGCGCCTGCGCTTCTTCTTATTTACCGCCTCTTCGGGATACAGCTCTCCCCTGCCAAACTGCCGCCTCGTTTTCACCTCGATGAGGACGACGGAGTCATCCTGCTCGTCGAAGGCGACGATGTCGGCCTCTCCCTCGGGACAACGGTAGTTACGCTGAAGGACCTCGTATCCCCGCTCCTCAAGATAGAAGCAGGCAAGGCTCTCCCCTAGACCACCGAGCTCCTGAGTCGACAGGTCATCGATGGAGGCGTCGCGACACAAGCCTTTATCGCGTGCGTCCATATGAGGATTCCCGTTCGATCGCGATTCCTTTGTTGGACGGTCCTGTTTCAATCCCATACCAGCTCCTCTCACGTTCGGAGCACAATCATCATTCCAACGTGAGATAGACCGTCTTGATGCTGCTAACAAAGATGCCCGCATTCCTAACAGGAAATACGGGCATGGCCAACACCGCAGCTCAAGACCTATGAGACGCATCTACAACGACATAAAACCTTTAGAACAGCGACTCGGTTTGAAGAAAGTTTCCACAAAAGCTCACGCGATGAAGCGGCGTGAGGCCCCGCGACTTGATCGCGGCAATATGATCGGCCGAGGCATAGCCTTTGGATTGGGCAAAAGCGTAGCCGGGATATTCCGCATCATATTCGACCATCAGCTCATCTCGCGTGACCTTGGCCACGATCGAGGCGGCAGCGATACATGCAACGGTGGCATCGCCGTGAACGACGTCGCGTTCGCGGGCGACGGCGCCCAAAGGGTTTCCATCCATAAGAACGCAATCGGGCTCGACGCCTGCATCGGCTACGGCGCCGGCAACGGCCTCGCGCAGCGCCCGCGCCATCCCGATCTCGTCGATTCGATCGGGAGCGATATGGCAGATGCCCAAAGCCGGAGCGAGGTCTGAAATCTGCGAAGCGAGGACCTCTCGCTTCGCAGGCGTCAGCTGCTTGGAATCATTCAGACCCCATATGATGGGCTCGCAGGGAAGTTGAACAGCGCAAACCGTAAGCGGGCCCGCGACCGAACCGCGACCGACCTCGTCGACGCCCAGAACGACTCCGTCGCCGCCGAGCTCCTTCATCATCTCATACATATCGAGCACGCGATCGTGCTCAGAACGCTCGCGCTCATACCTTCTGAGTGCGCGCTCGCATGCCTTCCTGACCTGTTGGCGGGGATCTTCCGCATATCGATCGACCAAGTCGGGGATTTGATCGAAAGGAGCGCTTGCGAGCTCGGCGGCCAATTGCGCCGCGGGGGCAGAACTCGTCATGTTTGCCATAAGCCACCTCGCATGGTTAACAAATAGACGTTGAAACCCGTTTAAGAAAAAAGCCGCCTCCCGAAAGAGACGGCTCGAAAGGCCAAATAAGAATTTAGCGCTTCTCGGGAATGCGAGCGGCCTTGCCGATCTTGTCGCGGAGGTAGTACAGCTTCGCACGACGAACGCGACCGTGGCGCATGACCTCGAGCTTGGCGATCTTCGGGCTGTGAAGCGGGAAAGTACGCTCGACGCCGATGCCGAAGGAGATCTTGCGAACGGTGAAGGTCTCACGGGAGGAACCGCCGCTCATGCGGATAACGTCACCCTGAAAAACCTGGATGCGTTCGCGGTCGCCTTCCTTGATGCGATAGTGAACCTTGACGTTGTCGCCGACGCGAACCTGAGGAATGTCCTCGCGGATCTGCTGGCGCTCGATTGCGCGAATGTAATCCATTCTCGCTCCTTTACTGTTCTAGAGGTGCCGCACGCGTACGCCGACACATAGGTTTACAAACTTCTTTATAGTACATGAGATTCTTGAGAAAGCAAGATGGATTTTAGGCAATTCACGCCGGCGTCAACTACGTATCTTTCGTGCATGCGATCATCTCGCAACAGATACCGACCGTGCCGGGAAAAACAGGGATACCCACGTCATCGTTTCTAGGAAAGGAAGGTCCGTCGCATGGCGCGAGCAGACTCCGTAGAAGACATCAAGCAGCAAAGTATTCCAGGAAAAGCAGCCCTCATCGCATCCCTGTTCTTTCCCCTCGTCGGAGTAGCCTGCTTGGCGATCCCCCATCAAATCATGAGCAGCCTCCCCTACATTCTCGGAGGCCTCATGCTGCTCGTCGGAGTCGCCGACCTCGCCACGGATTTCATCGAGAAGGATAAAGAAGCGGGCGATATCAGCCAGGGCTCCGACATCGTCATGATCATCGTGGGCGCGACCCTGCTCGTCCAAGGCACCAGCCTCCTTCATCTCGTTGGAGTTACCTGGGGCTTCATCGGATTAAGCAAGGCGGCGGAGGAATTGGACGAAGCGCTCCGCGCATGGAGGGGCGGCAGGCCGTTCGTCCTCGTCGCGATATCAGGAGCCATCGAGATCGTACTCGGAACACTGCTGATCACCAGCCCCCTTGCCAACATCGAGCACCATGTGCTGCTCCTGGGCATCGAGCTGATCCTCCATCCGTTCAAGCTGCATTCGGACAACGGAAGGACGCATCTGTCGGCGGAGGCATAGCCTGCAGGCGCAGGAGACGCGCTTCGGCTCCATGGCAAGAACCACGGCCCGCATCATCCGATGAAGCGATGATGCGGGCCGCGTTCTTAAGCGTCACCGTATGAGGTCGCCATGAGGTTGGACGCGAAACGGCGCGCGTCCAACCAGCATGATACGAGCGAAACCCTATTTCGCGAGCTGGGAGATATCAGCGATTCCGGAGAAAACCGACTCGAAACGATTGAGCAGACGCAGCCTGTTGTTGCGCAGCGACTCATCCTCGTCCATGACCATGACCTCATCGAAGAAGCGGTCAATCGGGGCGCGCAGGGAGGCGAGCGCGGAAACGACATCGAGGTAGCGCTTCTCGGCGCTCGCGGCACCGATGACGGCAGCGGCATCGTCGATCGCGCGAGAGAGCGCGGCCTCGGCATCGTTCAGCAGGGACTGATCGACGGCGTCGCCAAGAGAGCCGTCCGCGAGGTGGGCGGCGCGGGCATAGGCCGTGGCGAGGTTCTCAAACGTGTCGGGATCTTCGGTGCGCGCGGTCTGAAGGACCGAGCAGAGCTCGAAGAAGTCAGCGGGGACCGTGATGTCGCCAGTGGACACGGCGGCCACGACATCGGTCGGAACCCCGTTGTCTCGCGCGAGCTGCTCCATACGCCCCTTGATGAAGGCGCAGGCGGCATCCTTCACAGCGGCCTTATCGAACGAGAGACCTTGCTCGAGATACAGGTCGAGCGCAGCATCGACGATGGCCTCGAAGCCGCACGAAAGGCGGCGGGACAGCATGTTGATGACGCCGATAGCCGCGCGACGGAGGGCGAACGGGTCCTTGGATCCAGTGGGGGGCTCATCGATCGCGAACATGCCAGCGATCGTGTCGATCTTGTCTGCAACGGCAACGATGCAGCCTGCAATGCCCTCGGGCAGCTCGTCACCGGCGAAACGGGGACGATAGTGGTCGCGGATCGCCGCGGCGACCTCGGGGGCCTCGCCGGCCGCCAGCGCATAGTATCCACCCATTACGCCCTGCTGGCTGGTGAACTCCACGACGGCGGACGAAACGAGGTCGGCTTTCGCAAGGTGGGCGGCGCGCTGGGCGTCGGAAGCGGACGAAGCGCCGACGCGAGCCTCGCGAGCGATGACCAAGGCGAGGTCTTCCATCCTCTCGGACTTCTGCAAAACGCTGCCGAGCCTCTTCTGGAACCCGACGGAAGCAAGGCGGGAGCGGAACTCCTCGAGGGAGACCTTCAGGTCCTCGTCATAGAAGAACTTGGCATCGTAGAGGCGGGCGCGGACGACGCGCTCGTTGCCGTCGATGATGGTGTCGGCGCATTCGGGGCGCCCGTTCGAAACGACGACGAACTCGGGCGTCAGCTTGCCATCCGAATCATAAATGGGGAAATAACGCTGGTTCGAAAGCATGGATTCGCAGATGATCTCATGGGGAACGGCGAGGAACTCGTCGTCGAATCGCCCGATGAGCACGGTCGGCCATTCACACAGATTGACGACCTCGTCGAAAACGGAACGCGGACGCTCGACGCGAACGCCGCGCTCGGCTTCGATGCGAGCGATCTCCTCGTTGATGAGGCGCCTGCGATCCTCGTCGGGCATGACGAATGCGCGTCCGAGCGCATCACGGTAATCGACCAGGGACGCGCTGGCGACCCGATGGTCTCCCGCAGCGAGAACTCGATGGCCGCGCGTGGTCGCTCCGCTTTCCACGCCTGCGAAGGAGACGGGAACGACCTCGGTGCCGAACAGGACGCAGAGCCAGCGAACGGGGCGAACGAAGGTCTCATGGGTAGCCCCCCAGCGCTGGGAGCGGTAGTTCGGCCACTGCAGGCCGCCCAAGACGGATGCGCATAGCTCGGACAAAATAGGCTCGGCGGGAATGGAATCGATCGACTTCTCCGCGAATACGTATTCACGGCCATCGGTATCCTCGCGCCGGATCAGCTCGGAAGCCGAGACCCCGCATTTGCGTGCGAAGCCCTCGGCGGCCTTGGTGGGAACGCCCTCCGCATCGAAGGCGATGGATGCCGCGGGGCCGCGCTTGACCTCATGGATCGCGTCGGTGGCTGCCGCGACGTCGGCGACGTGGACGCACAGGCGGCGAGGGGACGTGAGGACGCTGACCTTGCCGTGGGACAGCCCCGCTCGGTCAAGTGCCTCGGGGACCATCTTCCCCATCTGTGATGCAGCGTTATTCAACGGAGCCGAGGGCATCTCCTCGGTACCGATCTCAAAGAGAAAATCGCGAACGTCGGCCATCGCTATGCCACCTCATCATTGTCTCGTGCGGACTCATCCTGCGCTCCTGCCACCTCTGCGAGATATGCCTCGCAGCACGCCTTGGCAACGGCGCGGACGCGAAGAATATATGCCGCGCGCTCGGTCGCGGACAGCGCGCCGCGGGCATCGAGGATGTTGAATGCATGGCTGCACTTCATAACGCAATCGTATGCGGGCAGCGGCAGCTTCGCCTCCAGGCAGGCATGGCATTCCCTCTCATAGTCATCGAACTTTTCGCGCATGAGCTCGACGTTGGCGACCTCGAAGTTGTACGCGGAGAATTCGCGCTCGTTTTCAAGGAAGACGTCGCCGTAGGTCATGGTCGTACCATCGGGAGCGACGCTCCAAACGAGGTCGTATACCGAATCGACACCCTGAACATACATGGCGAGGCGCTCGAGACCGTAGGTGATCTCCACGGGGACCGGATCGACTTCGATACCACCGACCTGCTGGAAATAGGTGAACTGCGTCACCTCCATGCCGTTTAGCCAGACCTCCCAACCGAGACCCCAGGCACCGAGCGTGGGGCTCTCCCAGTCGTCCTCGACGAAGCGCACGTCGTGCTCCGCCGGATCGAGGCCGATCGCCTTCAGCGACTCGAGATAGAGCTCCTGGGAATTCTCGGGGCTCGGCTTGATAAGCACCTGGAACTGGTAGTAATGCTGCATTCGATTCGGGTTCTCGCCGTAGCGTCCGTCGGCAGGACGGCGACAGGGCTGCGCATAGCACGTGCGCCAGCTCTGAGGGCCGAGCGAGCGGAGGGTCGTTGCGGTATGGAAGGTGCCGGCACCGACCTCTGAATCATAGGGCTGCATGATCACGCAGCCATGGCTGCCCCAGAATTGCTGGAGCCTGAGGATAATGTCCTGGAATGAAAGAGCTGAAGCGTTCATCTACCTGCTATCTCCTCGATAGAATTACATACAGAGACCCATAGTAGCGCATAGGGTCCGCCCCGAGGGAGTCGGGTTGAAAAAAGCGCCCCGCTTCCCACGGAGCGCTCAAGCTACAAAAGACCGATCCGATCGATGGGGAGGTATCGGGCGACGACGACGCCGATGACGGAGCTCTCGTCGATGCAGCCGAAATAGCGTGAATCGGCGGAATTCTCGCGATTATCGCCCATGACCCACAGACCGTTTTCGGGAACCGTGAGCGGATAGGAAATATCGACGCCGGCCGCCTGCTGTAGCAAGGGATACGTCGTTCCCTCGACATAGGGTTCGTCAAGCGGCTCGCCGTCGATGTAGACGGCGCCGTCCCGCACGTCCACGATCTGCCCGGCCGTAGCGATCACGCGCTTGACGAGGATATCGTGGCCGGATGAGCCGTCGGGGTTTTCGAAGACGATGATGTCGCCGGGCTTGACTCCCTGTCCGAGGTTGACCGTGACCTTCTGGGCGAGCAGATGGTCCCCGACCTCGATCGTATGCTCCATGGAACCGGTCGGCACCACGAAGGGGCTGATGACGAAGGTGCGCAGAAAGAGCGAGGCGACGACGGCGATCACGAGGACCGCCATCCATTCAAAGACGTTCTTCAGGATCGATTTGCGATTCATGTCCGCATCACTCCGAATCATCTTGTTCGCCGCGATCCTGAAGATAGCGAAGGGCGAAACGCCGCTCCTCATCACTCAAGCGCGCGGATTCCAGCAAGTCTGGACGCCAGCGGCAGGTCCGCTCGATGGCGTTGCGCCGGCGCCAGGCAGCGACCTTGGCATGATCACCCGAAAGCAGAACGGGCGGCACCTCGCTCCCCGCATAAGAAGCGGGCCGCGTATACTGCGCATATTCAAGCAGGCCGCCATCTTCGCCCGTTGCGAAGGATTCATCTTTATTGCTCATGTCGTCGCCGAGCGCGCCGGGAATAAGCCGAACCACGGCATCGGTCACCACCATCGCCGCCAGCTCTCCGCCGGTCAAGACGTAATCACCGATGGAAAGCCGCTCATCGGCAAGCTCATACGCGCGCTCGTCCATGCCCTCATAGCGCCCGCATACCAGCAGCAGGCGCTCATACGTGGCGAGTCGTTCGGCGACATGCTGCGTGAACGGCTCGCCGCACGGCGTGAAGAACACGACGCGGGGTCGGGGCAGCTCGGGTTCGCTCGCCAGCTGGGTAATCGCCTCATGAAGCGGCTCGACCTTCATGAGCATGCCCGCTCCGCCCCCGTAGGGTTCGTCGTCGACGGTGCGATGGCGATCGTGCGTCCAATCGCGAAGGTTGTGCGCACGAAAGTCGAACAGTCCCGCCGAACGCGCCCGCCCGAGGATGGACGTGGACATAACCGGCTCGAACATCTCGGGAAATACCGATAGCGTCTCGATGATCATGCGCGTCCCCTCGTACTAGAGATTGATTAGTCCATCCAGAAGCTTGACCGAAATCGGCCCGCATTCAGGTAGTTCGACAACGACGTCCTCGACCGCGGGAACGAGAACCTCCCCATAGGCCCCGCCATCTACGACCCAGACGTCGTTGGCGGGCGTCTCCATGATCTCGACGATCGATCCTATGATTCCGTAGCGCTCGTCATGTACCGATCGACCGATCAGGTCGTCGAAAGCGACATCGAGCATTTCCAAGTCGAGGTCGTCGACGGACGCCAAGACGTAGCAGCCGGCAAGCGACTCGGCTTCGTCAATGGAGTGGGAACAGGAAAAGCGGACGAGGTAGCGATCCCCCGCATCCACGACGCTCTCGACCGTGACGAATCGATCACGGTCGAGCGCAGGTGGCGTAAGGGCGACGCGCATCCCCTTGTCAACGAGAAAAGGAAGGCCATGTAGCTCAGCTACAATGACCTCCCCTTTGGACCCGTGAGCCCTAAGCACGCGGGCAATATTCTTATACTGGGAAGACACGGACCTACCCCAAAACCTCGACCTCGACAGCGGTGCCCAAGCGGGCAGCGAGGGCACGCGCGAGCGTACGAACCGCTTTGATGGTACGCCCATGGCGCCCGATGACCTTGGCTACGTCGTCTTCGGCGACGGTCACCTCGATGGTGGAGGAGTCGACGCCATCGATGACCTCGAGGCTGACGGCATCAACGTCATCAACGATGTTTACGATGAGGTACTCGACGAGATCGGCGATGCGATCGGAGAGCAACTCACCTTCGACCGCATCATCGCGCGGGTCGAGATCGTTGTTGGAATCAACAGACACCGTAGATTACTCCTCGGCAGCAGCGGCTGCGGCCTCCTCGGCGGCCTTAGCCTCCTTAGCAAGCTGCTTCTTGGACTTCTTGGGCTCGGCAGCAGCCTTCTCGCCCTCGTTGGCGGCGCGAACCAGAGCGGCGACGGCGTCGGTGAGCTGAGCGCCCTTGCGCTGCCAATCAGCGATCTTCTCGAGATCGAGGCTGATGGTCTTCGGGGTGGTCAGCGGATTGTAACGGCCAACCTCCTCGATGAGACGGCCGTCGCGGGGCGAACGGGCGTCGGCGACGACAACACGATAGTACGGACGCTTCTTAGAGCCGTGACGAGCAAGGCGAATCTTGACTGCCAATGCAAACTCCTCCAACCAAGCAGCATGCCAGCTGCAACGATAAACAAACAGTTGATAATTTTACGCCAACGACGGGAGCAGGTGAAGCCCAATCAAGAACTTCTTCGGAATTGACGTTAGCGTTTCCATATCTTACCCATGAATGAGCAAAATGCAAAGGGCAAAGATGAGGTGCGCTATACTATCTCCATGGTTAGCGAACACACATACGATTTACAAGGGTCGACCGAACCAGGGCAGGCGACGTTATCGAACGCGCTCTTCGGCTCCTGGACCGGAAAGGCCATCGGACTGCTCGACCTCGATGCCTTCTTTGCAAGCGTGGCGCAGCTCGACCATCCCGAATGGCGCGGCAAGCCTGTGATCGTCGGAGGCCTTCCCGAGCACCGCGGCGTCGTCTCGACCGCATCGTATGAAGCGCGGGCATTCGGCGTCCACTCGGCCATGCCCTCCGCTCAGGCGAGGCGGCTATGCCCCGACGCCATCTGGACCGAAGGCGATTTCTCACGATACCGCGAGATGAGCGGCAAGGTCATCGACATACTCGCCGACGAGACCCCCTACGTCGACCGGGTATCGATCGACGAAGCGTTTTTCGACATCACGCCGGGAAGATTCGAGTCGAATAGCCCCATCGAGACCGTGCAGCGCATCTCCCGACGGGTACAGGAGCTCGGCATCACCTGCTCGATCGGACTGGGATCCAATAAAACCATTGCGAAGATCGCGAGCGAGCGCGACAAGCCCCAGGGCCTTACGATCGTCATCCCCGGAACGGAGCAAGCGTTCCTGGCCCCGCTTCCCGTCCGAGCGATGAGCGGAATAGGCGGACGGGCGGAGCAGGAACTCCATAAGCGCGGCATCTACACGCTCGGACAGCTGGCCTTAGCTCCCGAAGACGCGCTGTCGCCTATATTCGGTGCAAATGCGACGGCGATCAAACAGCGTGCCCGGGGACGAGAGCAGAGCGCGGTGCGCGCGATCGATGATCGCGAATCGGTCAAATCGGTGAGCAACGAGCGAACGTTCTCGCGCGACCTCGTCTTGAGAGAAGACATCGAAGCAGCCATCGACATGCTCGGGGAATCGGTGGCTCGACGACTCCGCAGCAAGGGATTGGTAGGGAAAACGGTCACGCTCAAGCTGAAGTACTCCTACGGGTCGGGCAGGAGCGCTCGAAGGACGCTTCCCCATCCAACGGACGATGAGCACATCTTCTGCCCGGTCGCGCACGAGCTGCTGTCGGCGATCTGGTCGCCGGGCATGCCGGTACGGCTGGCGGGCGTTGGCGTCAGCGGATTCGAGCATGAGGAGGGCATCCAGACGGACCTGTTCTGCACCATCGACGAACGCGGAGCGGTCTCGAGCTCGAAGCGCGACCTCTCGGTCGCTATGGATGAGTGCATCGCTCGATTCGGTTCCGGGTCGGTAGGCTACGGACGGGCGCTGCGCTTCGATCGCAAGGTGGTGAGGGACGACAAATTCTCCTAGGGAGACGACGAAGCGTAGCCACTCGGATACCCATCGACCAGCAAAGCGGGAGGCCTGCATGCAGACCTCCCGCTTCTTGCAGCTCTTAGCACGCGTCGATACAACGATGCGGTCGAACGAATATGCCGCTAATCGAGATCGAGATCGAGCCGGGGCGCGTCTCCCCAGAGCTTCTCGAGACGATAGTACTCGCGCTGTTCCGGCGTGAAGACGTGAACGAGGACGGAACCGTAATCCATGAGGATCCACGTACGCTCCTCGCGGCCCTCGATGGCGAACGGATGCTCGCCGCAGGTTTTAGCGACCTGCTCCTCGACCTCGTCGATGACGGCGTCGACCATGCGGTTGTTGGTGCCGGTGGCGATGACGAAATAGTCGCATACGTCCGAAAGCTCGGTGAGGTCGAGAACGACGATATCCTGCGCGCTCTTATCGCTTGCCGCCTGGGCCGCCAGCGTCGCAACGGTCCGAGCGTCCACGCCGCGAGCCGAAAGCGAAGCAGCGGAACGGTCGACGGATGCGCCGAACTCCTCGTTACGGGCTTCCTCGGAGGAAGCGGTGTCTAGAATCTGGTCAGTCATGCTTGCCTTTCTCAAACGGTACGCGCGGTAGCATACCTGTTGTAAATCTCGATTGCCGTGGGATACAGATATCTGCCCGTAGAAACCACATAGGCGATCCCGTGGGCGAAGCAGGTGAAGAAGAGCTCCTCGAGGGGCTTCTCCCCCACCATGTCGCGCAGCTCGTCGGCATACGCGCCGCTCCGACCGGGCTCGATGGCATCGGCGATGAACACCACCATATCGAGGGGGGTCATATCGGGCGCGCCGATCGTATGCCGTGCGACGGCCCGGAACACAGAATCGGGCAGATCGGGGAACTGCGCGGGAAGCTCGCGCGCGGCGACGGGTCCATGGAGCAGCCCGACCGTGCAGTCCGCGGGACCATCGAGGGAGACACCGAGGGATGCGGCACGCAGAAGCAGCTCGTCGCTTGGAACGACCTTGTCCCAATCATGGAGCAATCCGGCAGCTACGGCCTCGAACTCGTCGACGCCATACGTGCGGGCAAGGCGCCCGGCGGTATCGGCGACCCCGAGGACATGCCGTAGGCGCCGCTGCTTGGCAGCCATGCGCTCGCGAAGGAGCGATTCGATATGAGCGAGCGCACGGGCCTGATCTTCATCTAACATGGACCGAAATCCCCTTCCAACATATCAACCGTTGAACAATCCTGTTGATAGAGCCCGTTTTTTCGGATGTAGCCGATTACCGACTCGGATGTGAGATAGCGAACGCTCTTTCCCAACGAGACGCGTTGGCGGATGTTGGTGGAGCTGATCGCGAGCGCGGGGATCTCGATGTATCGAACGTCGAACTCGATACCCGATTCCT
Source organism: uncultured Collinsella sp. (assembly GCA_900548365.1). GTDB lineage: Bacteria > Actinomycetota > Coriobacteriia > Coriobacteriales > Coriobacteriaceae > Collinsella. The sequence goes on from URKM01000001.1 coordinate 27,949, forward strand.
CAACGCGCATACACGATTGATTGATATCGTATCCCGGTCGCGTCGCGGCGATAAGGGTGGCCAGAGAGGCGATCTGCGACGCATCGTGCCAGGAGACGATATCGTGAATGGCATCTGCTCCGGTGATGAAATACAGATGAACGTTGTCAGGATAGTAGGCGCGCAGCGCACGAAGCGTATCGACGGTGTAGGTCGTTCCCTGCCGGTCGATCTCGAACCTGCTGGCGATGAAATCTGCATTCGCAGCTGTAGCGAGAACGGTCATGGCATATCGATCCTCGGCGCTGGTCACGGAAGCGTCCTCCTTGAATGCAGGGGACCCCGCAGGCATGAAGAGAACCAGGTCCAGGTCGAGGGCCTCACGAGCCTGTTCGGCGGTTACGAGGTGCCCGTAGTGGATCGGGTCGAACGTGCCGCCCATGATGCCGAGCCGATATTCACGAGATGGATCCCCGCCCAGGTCGGGAAGCCGCTGCGGAGCACGCGCACCCATCTATTCCTCGCTTTCCCCCATCTCGTATACCGAGTAATCGAAATCATCGTCCTCGTATTCATCATCCTCGAGCTCTTCGGCTCCCTCGAAATCGAAGGAGTAGCCGAGAATGCGGACCTCGTCTCCGGGCTTGCAGCCCGCCTTGCGCAACGCGTCGTCGACGCCGATGCGCTCGAGACGATGCTGGAGGTAGATGACGGCCTCCTCGTTCTCCCAATCGGTTTGCACGACGAGGCGCTCGATCCCCCTGCCGACGACGCGCCAAGCGCAACCATCCTCGCGGACGACCTCGAACCTGCGGTCGCGCGCCTGGCGCCTGCGCTCCCATTTGCCCTCTTCGAGCTCGGGCGCATCGGAAACCTCGGACAGGACGCGGCGAAGCTCGGCGACGCGCTCGCCACAGGCGAGCATAAGCGTTTGCAGGCCGGCGCCCGTGAGGGCGGATACAGCGAAGAAGGCGTGGCCGTCATCGAGCGCGGCGCGCTTCAACTCGGCAACGCGGTCGGCCATGCCGCTGGTATCGCATTTGTTCGCGATCACGATCTGAGGCCGTTCGGCAAGCTCGGGGGCGTACGCAGCGAGCTCCTCGTTGATGATGCGGTAATCCTCGAGCGGATCGCGGCCCTCGAAGCCGCCGGAGATGTCAACGACATGGAGGATGAGCGCAGTGCGCTCGATATGCCTCAGGAATTGATGCCCGAGGCCCTTGCCTTCGCTCGCGCCCTCGATCAAGCCCGGAACGTCCGCCACGACATACGAATACTCCCCCGCGCGAACGACGCCGAGGTTGGGAACGAGCGTGGTGAAGGGATAGTCGGCGATCTTCGGCCTGGCGGCGCTCATGCGGGCGATGAGCGAGGATTTACCGACGCTCGGCATGCCCACGAGCGCGGCATCGGCCATAAGCTTCATCTCGAGCTCGATCCAATGCTCGAGAGCAGGCTCGCCCTTTTCAGCAAAGGCCGGCGCGCGACGAGTCGAGGTCACGAAATGGGGGTTGCCGCGACCGCCCGAGCCACCCGGGGCGACGATGACGCTCTCGCCATCATGGGTGAGGTCCGCGATTTCATACGAGGGCTCCATCGTGGAGCCGTCGATCTCGCGGACGACCGTACCCATGGGAACCTTGAGAACGAGATCCTCACCGTTCTTGCCATCTTTGCGCGAGCCCTGGCCATGGGTGCCGCGCTCGGCCCTGAAATGATGCTTGAAACGATAATCGATCAACGATGACAGCTGGGCATCCGCCTGAACGACGACGTTGCCGCCATGACCGCCGTCGCCACCGTCGGGACCGCCCTTGGGCACGAACGCCTCGCGACGAAAGGACATGCAGCCTGCGCCGCCGTCGCCGCCCTTAACATTGATGCGGCAGATATCGGTAAACTGGGACATGGAATAGCCTTCCCTTTTAATTCGCGAACAATGGTGAGCATATCAAAAGAGGCCCTCGGCTACAGCCGGGGGCCTCAATATTTGCCTATGCTGTGAAGGGACTTAGGCTTCAACCACGGGAAGGACGCTCACGCGATGCTTGACGCCGCGGGTGAACTTAACCTTACCCTCGGTAAGTGCGAAAAGCGTATCGTCCTTACCGCGGCCGACGTTCTCACCGGGGTGAATGTGAGTGCCGCACTGACGAACGATGACCTCGCCGGTCTTCACGAACTGACCGTCGAAACGCTTGGTGCCGAGACGCTGACCGCGGGAATCGCGGCCGTTACGGGAGGAACCAAGACCTTTTTTGTGTGCCATGTCTGATACCTACTCTCTACAGTTCTAAAGGGATTCTACTCCGCTGCAGGAGCAGCGGCGTCCTCGGCGACAGCAGCCTTCTTGGCACGCGACGTGGCCTGGACCTTGGTGATCTTCAGCTTGGTGAGCTGCTGACGATGACCCTGGAGCTTGTGATAGCGCTTGCGCTTCTTGAACTTGTAGACAAGCTGCTTCTCACCCTTGAACTGGTCGACGATCTCAGCAGTGACCTTAGCCTTTGCGAGCTTGGCAGGATCCGTGACGATCTTCTTGCCGTCGTTCAGGAAGATGACGGGGAGCTCGACCTTGGTACCGGCCTCGCCCTCGATCTTCTCGACCGTAAGAACATCGTCGGTGGCGACCTTATACTGCTTGCCGCCCGTTGTTACGATTGCGTACATTGTTTCTTGCCCTTCATGCATCAGTTAGTGCAACAGCCGAATATAGTAGCAGGGGAAAGATGTACCGTCAACACGATTCAGGAACATTTCCCCAGCGTATTCACAAGTTGCCCTTGTTTCACTGGAACGACGCTGCACCTGCATAGGAAACATGCGATCTGGACGACGCGGCGCCGTTGTCAATCATAGACCATATTCCCCAACGCGCAAGACGACTCCATAAAAAGTGCAGGTCGAACATCGCAAGATCGCCCCACCGCGGTGATGACGCGATTCCTGCTACGAACGGGCCTCAAGGGGGTCGACCAAGGCGCCGTCCTCGAGCTCGACGAGCTGCGCGACGCGCTCGACCCGGTAGCGATCGATCCGTTCGAAACGCTGGATGCCCGTGGACTGGATGGGGTCTTCATCGCTATCCAGCGCGGCGCCGGCGAGCACGCGATCGAGAGCGGAGACGATGATCTCGGGCCTCAGGGCGCCCTCGTTGTCGCAGCGCGTGTCGAGCTCGAGCACGGCACCGTCCTCGGAATCGAGGAATCGGCTGGAAACAAGCAGGCGCTCGACGTCCAGCACCTTGCGCTTCTTCCCGCGCGCATACGGCAGAGCGCCGACGGACGCGACGACCGAGAGGGCGGATTGGAGATCGGCGACGGTCACCGCATCGCCATCGGAAAACGCGAGCTCGATCCGATACAGCATCCGGGTTATCTGAGCGGTCAGAGCCGGGGTCCGCACATCCACGTACCCGCAGCGAAGTGCCGCGAGGTCATCCGGAGAGGCATCGCGAAGGCGGCGTAGGGCATCCTCGACCGGGACCAGCTCGGTGAGGAAGACGTCATACCATTCGCTGCGCGAGCTCGTTCCGACGGGAAGGGCCGAAGAGAAGCCCGCCCGCATATGAGGTGAGAAGCCCTGCGTGACCGCATAGGGCAGGGCCGCACGACGAATGATGCGCTCGATCGTATGCAGGACCTCGAGATGGCCGAGGTAGGCAAGGCGACCGGATTTGGCGTACTCGACGCGGAGGCGGAAAAGAGGTTGCAGGTTCTGATCACTCACGAGCGATCTCCCATCAAGACGTTGTCGACATGGAGGGTGGGGCAGATGCCGCAGCCCGCACACGTGGAACGTGTGCAGTCGGCGGTCGTCTCGCCGGCGAGCGCGCGACGATACTCTCGCTGGAGGAATCCGCGAGAAACACCGGGGCTCACATGCTCCCAAGGCAGCACAGTATCGAGGTCGTAGGGCGTCTGGGCGATCTCGCGCAGGTCGATTCCGCACTCCTTCGCCGATTCCTCCCATCTCGCGAGGCTGAACTGCTCGGTCCAGGCATCGAAGCGCGCGCCGCGACGCCAGGCGCCCTCGATCACCGGTGCCATATCGCGACCGGCGCGGGAAAGCACGGCCTCGAGCAAGGAGGTCTCGGCATCATGGTAGTGGACGCGGACAGCGCGGTTCTTGACGCTCTTCAGCAGAAGCTGCTGACGGCGCTTGACCTCGTCGTCAGGGGTCTGCGCGCACCACTGGAACGGCGTCGAAGCCTTCGGTATGAAAACGGAGACCGAGATGGAAATCGAGATGCCGCCGCGCTGTCCCTTGGGAACAACCTCGCGCGCGAGCTCCAGCACGTGGTCGGCAAGCTCGGCGATGGCGATGATATCCTCATCGCGCTCGCCGGGAAGGCCCATCATGAAGTAGAGCTTGCACCTGCGCCATCCGGCCTCGAACGCAGCCTTCACAGCGCGATCGAGATCTTCCTCGGTGACGCCCTTGTTGATCACGTCGCGCATGCGCTGGCTTCCGGCCTCTGGAGCGAAGGTGAGACCGCCCTTCTTCTCCCCTGCGACCTGAAGCGCCATGTCGACGCCGAACGAGTCGAGGCGCTGCGATGGAATGGAGACGGAGATGCCGGTATCTTCGAGACGCCGGTTCAGGCGCGACAGGATCTGCTCGCAGCATGAATGGTCGGTCGTGGAAAGGGATGTGAGCGAGACCTCGTCGTATCCCGTCTCTGCAAGACCGCGCATGACGGCGCTGACGACCTGATCGGCCGAGCGCTCGCGAACCGGGCGATACGTGATACCCGCCTGGCAGAACCTGCATCCGCGGGCGCACCCGCGAAGCACCTCGACCGACAGGCGGTCATGAACCAGCTGAGCATACGGAATGACGGACTGGCTCACCGGATCGGTCGCACCGAAGTCCTTGACGACCCGCTTGTAGACGACGGGCGGGACGCGCTCCCCTTCACGCGGAACGGCGTAGCCGTGCACGGTGGAGGTCTCGTCATGCTTCACCTCGTACAGCGCGGGCACGTACGTGCCGGGCACCTCGGCGATTCCGCGAAGGATCTCCTCTCGGGTTGCACCGGCATCGCGAAGACGCTGGTGCGCGCGGCAGACCTCGACGATGGACTCCTCGCCCTCGCCGATCAGGATGGCGTCGAAGAACGGCGCGAGGGGCTCGGGATTGTAGACGGAGGGGCCGCCCGCTATGACCAGGGGATCGTCCTCGCCGCGATCGGAGGCGTAGAAGGGGATGCAGGCGAGGTCCATCGCCTCGAGATAGTTCGTGCAGGCCATCTCATGCGGCACATGGAAGCCCACGACGTCGAAGGACGCCAAGGGGGCAGCGCCCTCGAGCGAGAGCAACGGAACGCCGGCGCGCCGCATCTCATCGGCCATGTCGACCCAGGGGACGTAGCCGCGCTCGCAGGAGATACCCTGCTGTTGGTTCAGTATGTTATAGAGGATGGCGATACCCTGATTGGGAAGGCCGACCTCATAGGTATCGGGATAGACGAGGCAGGCTCGATAGTCCGCATCCGGCGACGAAAGGGTTCCCCACTCGTGGTCGATATATCGGCTGGGCTTCTCGACCCGAGCGAGCAGGGGCTCAAGATCATGAAAACGATCCTCGTAGGGTACTCGCACGAAACACTCCTTTATTCGTTGCTGACAGTGGCGACGGGGCTCCCCGTCGCAGGGGCGAAATCCTCATCGGCGCGCCGAAGCCCCTCAAAGAGGCGAAGCACGATGTGGTTGATAGGACCGTAATCGATATCCCTCTGATACAGCTGGCACAGGCAGTAGCCCATCGCAGCCGTACCGCATCCGCCAACGAGGGCCTTCACCGCAAACGCGCCCCTCCCGGCGCGCGATGAGAGGGCTCGCGAAACGGAGCGCAGCGCCAGGCCGGCAACCGCGACGCCGGCAGCGTCGTAGAGCCGATCGACGCGCAACGGCTTATCATACATCGAAGCGAGCTTGAGCATCATGCCGACCTGCGCGAGCGTCATCACGGGGTAATCTGCACCCGGGATGAGAACGAGGGCCCCCGTGACCGCGTTCGACGCGGACGCGGAGATAACGATGCCGCGAGCGGCCACCGAGCGCATGAAGGGGAAATTGGCGGCGAAGGCAGGAGCCTTGTCGGTTCTATCGAGGATCCATCGGGCGAGGCGATCGAGCAGCACGGTGGAATCGGAGGCGGCGATAACGCCGAGCATGGGGGAATCTCCGACAACGAACGGCGCCGCCTCTGCATCCTCGGCGACGATAGCGGTCGGTATCCCCGCCACCACCAGACGATGGCATGCCGCCTCCAAACGGGACGAGCCATTAGTGAGAATGATGGCGACGTCGGTATCGTGCCGCGGGTCCTCCGCGCCATCAAGGCGCGCGACGCGGACCAGCCCCGTCGTCGTCTGCGGAACGAGCGCGTCGCGAGCAGTCGAAACGAGCAACGTCGAGGCGGTGTCGTCGACATATACGGAGACGCGGACGGGCTGATCGGACGCTCGCTGCGCATCGACGCCCGTCTTGAATGCGTTGACCAGCTTATCGAACGGAAGTCCCATAGAACTACCTTCCTTTCATTCCAACCAGCCTGGAAACCGAGGATAGCGGCACGGACCGGCTAGGCCGCCTTCGACCGGTGCCGCCACACCGACTGAACGATACCAACCATCGCGCTCTGCATCAGCATGGAGCTTGAGCCGAAGCTGATGAACGGCAGCGGGATGCCCGTGATGGGCATCAACCCGATGCACATACCGATGTTCTCGAAGATCTGGAACGTCCACATCGCGACGATCCCGACGACGGTGAGCTTCAGGAAAAGGGAGTCGCTTTTATAGGCGACGCGAATGGACGAGAAGATCAACAAGGCATAGAGGGCGAGCAGGAGCAGCGCGCCGGCGAAGCCGAACTCCTCGCTCATGAGCGCGAAGACGAAGTCCGTGTGCGCCTCGGGAAGAAATCCCTCGGCCGCCTGCGTCGCACCGCCGATTCCCTTACCGAAAAAACCACCCGAGCCGACGGCGATCAGCGACTGCATGAGGTTGTATCCCGCACCCGACGTATCCGCGGTGGGATCGATGAATACGAGCAGGCGGTTCATCTGGTACTGCTTGATCAGCACGTCGTGTCCGACCAGGGAGTCGACCAGGGAGTCGGCTGCGAGGAGCAGGGACACGAGACCTATCAGGATGGCGATGGTCGATAAGATCCACTCGCGGCGCGCACCGCTCATCGCGATGACGATCGCGCCGCCGACGAAGATGACCAGACCGCTTCCGAGGTCGCCGGCCGCCAGCACGGCGCCGAACGGCACCGCGAGCATAGCGCAGAGCTTGACGTAGTCCCGAACGGTATCGATCTTGCCGTTGTACTGCGCGCCCAGTCCCGCGATGAAGAAAGCGGTGATGATCTTGGCGAGCTCGACCGGCTGGAAGGTGAGGCCGATGCCGGGTATCTGGATCCACCCGGTCATACCCTTCGCGTTGTAGGAGAGGCCCGGGATATACGGCGAGAAGATGACCATGATATCGAGCACGAGCAAGATGGTCGTCATGTTCGAGAGCGCTCGAAAATCACAGTGCCAGCACAAGACGCCGAGACCGGCACCGAGGCCGATACCGAGAAGGTGTCGTGAAAACGAGGCTTCGGGGATGGACAAGGAGGCGGTCCAGATGATGAGGGTTCCGTATGCCACGAGACCCAGAACCGCGATGAGCACGGGGATGTTCACCCGCTGGGAAAACGAGTTGCGCGACGACCCGACGCGCTTGTTGACGCGCTTCAGGCTATCGGCATTCGAGCGCTCGCGTTGAGCGGTTATCGCCATGGGACCTCGCCCCCTTCCTATCGATCATGCGTGCCGCCGACCGAGGACACCGAGTCCTCGGAGCCGTAGATGACGCCTAGAACGTAGCGCGTGCCGACGAGCGCCGAAGTGGATCCGAATCCTCCGCGTTCGACCAACGTGGCGACAACGTATTTCGGATCGTCGGCGGGGGCGTAGGCGATGAACCACGCATACAGGTCGTTTCCCGTCTTCTCGCCCGTACCGGACTTTCCCGCGACCGTGACCCCGAGGCTGTTGAAATGGCTTGCCGTGGAAGCCGTATCGTAGATGACGCCCTTCATGCCGTTATGGACCAGATCGAGCTCGGACTGATCGTTCACAGAGACGTCTCTCAGCTCCTTGGGCTCGTAGGTCACCGCATCGCCGTCGCCGTCGCGCGCGACGGCCGACAGGAATACATGGGGAACGTACTCCTTGCCGTCGTTGGCCAGACCCGAGTACACCGTCGCCATCTGAAGGGGCGTGACCAGGATATCTCCCTGGCCGATCGCGATATTCAGCATATCGCCCGCGCCCCAGCTACGTTCGGCATCGGACCAATTGGAGAAGAACTCCTTCTTCCATTCAGCGGTGGGGACGCGACCCGATGCCTCACTGGGGAGGTCGATGCCGGTCGTCTCGCCGAGGCCCCATCGGGTATACATTTCCTGCAGGCCCTCGGGATGCTCCTCGTTGTAGAAGAAGGCCTTTCCGATGTCGTAGAAAACGGGGTCGCAGGAATGTGCGATACCTTGCTGGAGGTTGAGGGTTCCGTGCCCGGCATGGTCCCAGCACCACCGGCCCGCGCCCTCGCCCAACCCGGTCCACCAACCGTTGCATGTCGTCGTGTTGCTCGCGGTGTACACGCCGTATTCTTGCGCGGCGAGCGCGGCGAGGGGCTTGATGGTGGAGGCGGACATATACTGGCCGCTTATACATCGATTGATGAGGGGGTTGCCGCTGTCCTCACCGTTCAGCTTGGACCAGTCGTCGTTCGAGACACCGCCGATGAAGACGGACGGATCGAACGACGGAGCGCTCGCCATGCCGAGGATGTCGCCGTTGGTGCAATCCATGCAGATGCAGGCGCCCGCATCCGAGGTATACCCCGACTGCTTGCCTGCGGCCATGGCCCGTGCGAGGCCCTCCTCGCAGGCCTGCTGGATCTTGAGATCGAGCGTGAGCTTGATATCGCTTCCAGCGCGAGGCGGAACGGCGCCCGCCTTACCCGTCACGTTACCGGCGGCATCGACCTGCACGGTCTGCTCGCCGCGGATACCCTGGAGCAAGCGCTCGTAATGAACCTCGACACCCGCTTGCCCCACGATGTCGCCCGATTGGTACGTCACGGTGCTCGCATCCGCCTCATCGCCCTCCTCCTGGGCGTTCAGCTGCTCACTGGTGATCGTGCCGGTATAGCCGAGGACATGGCTGGCAAGCGAGCCATACGGATAGACGCGCTGGGTGCGCTCCTCGATCTGGATCCCCTCGAAATCGGAGGCGTGCTCCTTGATATGGGCGACGGTCGACATGCGAACATCCGAGGCGACAGTATGGATGCTTTGAGCGCTTTGGGAGTAGTCGAGGATATTGCGCCTGACGGCGGTATACGGCAGGCCAAGAACGTTTGCGAGGTGGCGAACGGCAATCGCATCGGAGGCGAAGTCACGGTAGGCGCCGACCACGAGGGACGGACGGTTGGTGACGAGCTCGACACCGTTTCGATCCAGAATGCGCCCGCGCGGAGCAGGCGTGGTGACGGTTCGCATCTGATTTTGGAGCGAGAGCTCTTCATAATGGTCGGAAGAGACCATCTGCATGCTCCACAGCTTGGCGATAACCGCCGTGAAAACGGCGCCGACCCCCATCGTAAGAAGCTGGAACCTGCCCTTCATCGCAACCCCGGGGGTATTGCCCTCCCCCTCGGCCGCGCGCGGCCTCGTCCCGGTGCTTGTGTCGAAGGTGAACTTTCCAGAATAGCCGCGCAGGAAGAATAGCGATCCGATGATCGCTATCGCGAGGATGATTCCTGCGACGATGACGACGAGCTGCGCATCCATCGAGCGATCACCTCCTACTTCAAGCTTTTATACGACTTGAATCGTGTACCCTTCGAACGTGCGGTAAAACCCTTCTTGGACTCTGTTGACGAACCGAACACAAGAAACGGAATGGCGGCAAGTATATCGAGAACGCTCGATGCCACGCCATGGACGAGCAGGGCGGAGACCAGGCTGGACTCGATACCGAGCAGGAACAGGGCGAATCCGTACGCAAGGTTGACGCCGAACGCAGCAACGCCGACCAGGCGCAGCGTGTTCGAGGAGAACCCTCCCCCCATACCATGCGATACCATCGACAGAAAGAAGCAGGCAAGGGTGAGGAGCAGCGACATCAGCCCCACGGGTACGGCCGAAGTGAAATCGAAGAATAGGCCGGCGAAGAATCCAGCCAGGACGGCGCTCCTGATGTCGCACGCGGGCGCCATGGTGAGCGCGAGAACGACCATGAAATTAAACCTACCGCCGAACAGGGAGACCTGCGGAGCGACGGCGAGCTGGAGCACCGCGGCTGCGGCGCAGACGACCAGCACCGTGCGACGAGCGCGTGCAGGATCACGAACCTCCATACCGAGCACCCCCCTACTCTGCCTGACTTGATGAATCATCGGATGAAGCGCTGGCGGAGCCGGTACCCGTCGCCTGCGTATTCGCCTCGGCGACATCCTCGTCCGACGCCGCCTGCTCCGCCGCCACCGAGGTGATGACGAGGACCTCCTCGTTGTTCTCCGCCAGCGACTGCGCGCGAACGGTGACGGTATAGTACGTCGCGTTGCTCGCCCGGTTGACGGAGGTCACGGTACCGAGCGGCAGACCCTTGGGAAAGACGCCGCCCAAACCCGAGGTGATGACGATATCGCCCACGCTCACATCGGAGTCGGCGGTCACGTAGTTCAGCAAGAGGGAGCCATCGGGCTGCCCCTGCAGAATACCCTGCGCGCGCGACCGCTGCACCATCGCGGAGATACCCGAGTTCTCATCGGTGAGCAGACGAACGGTGGAAGAGCTCGCGGAAACCTCTACGATCTGGCCGATAGCGCCACCGGAGTTGCAGACCGCCATGCCCACTTCGAGGCCGTCGATCGTACCCTTGTCGATCGTAACCGTCTGCGACCAGGCATCGCTCGAGCCGCCGACGATGCGCGCAGCGGTCGACTCGAGGCTGTACGTCGACTGGAGGCCAAGCAGCCCTTCAAGTCGCTCCGCGGTCTTTTCCGCTTCGGTCAGCTTGGCGACCTCGGCGGTCAGCTGTTCGTTTTGCTCGCGAAGCTCGGAAAGCGTTTCCTGGGGCGCGGTCACGTTCGACACGACGTTGCCGATCGCGTGAAACGGCGCGGCGACGACCGAACCCACCATACGCACGGGCGTGGTGACCGTATTGACCACGCTGCGAACGCTATGGATGGGACCGCTCTCCCCCTCTCGAATATAGAACGTCAGAAGAAGGAGCGAGATGAGGCAACACAGTACAAACGGGCGCATGCCGCTGGATTGCTGCTTTGTTTTGAGCGTCGAGGGGTAACGCTTCTTGCTCGAACGAGGCAAACCGGATCAAACCCCTACGCGTTGCTCTGGACGAAGCCGCCGTCGAAGGCATTGGCCTCGAGCACGCGAGCGCAGCCGTTCACAACGTTGTCGAGGGCGGTGGGGCTCACGTTCACCGCAACGCCCGTCTCGTCGCGAAGGCGGACATCGAGACCGCGAAGCATCGCGCCGCCGCCGGTGAGCAGGATACCGTAGTACATAAGGTCGCTTGCAAGGTCGGGCGGCGTTGCATCGAGCGCGTCCTTGACCGCCTTGGACATCTCATCGAGAGGCTTGTTCAACGCTCGACGAATCTCCTCGCTCTCGATACGGACCGTCTTCGGGAGACCGGAAATAACATCGCGGCCGTTGACCTCGACGTCGAGCTCGTCTTTGAGCGGCACCGCCGAACCGACCTTGATCTTGATGTCCTCTGCGGTGCGCTCGCCGATCGCAAGGTTGTAGGCATCGCGGACGTGCGTGAGAATAGCCTGATCGAATTCATCACCTGCGACGCGAATCGACTGGGAAACGACGATGCCGCCCATTGCGATGACCGCGACCTCGGTCGTGCCGCCGCCGATATCGATGACCATAGAACCGGTAGGCTCTTCGACAGGTAGATCAGCTCCGATGGCTGCGGCCATCGGCTCTTCGATGAGATATGCCTGCCGGGCGCCGGCCTGGATGGTCGCCTCGAAGACGGCGCGCTTCTCGACGCTGGTAACACCGGAGGGGACGCAGACGACCACGCGCGGGCGCGGCGTCCACGGATAGCGCTTCTCGCTTGCCTTGTCGATAAAGTACCGCAGCATGGCCTCGGTTACATCGAAGTCGGCGATGACGCCATCCTTCAAGGGGCGAACGGCGACGATGTTGCCGGGTGTACGGCCGAGCATGCGCTTGGCCTCGATACCGACGGCGAGGATGCGCTCGTCGTTCTTATCGATAGCGACCACGGAGGGCTCGCGGATCACGATGCCCTTACCGCGAACGGAAACAAGGGTATTAGCGGTTCCAAGGTCGATGGCAAGGTCGCCATCGTATTGACCGAAGAACATATCCATCAAAGAAAACAAAGTCACTCCAAAAGGTACGGTGGGTCCTAAGCAGTGTAACGCGAAATATCGGCCCCGCGAAGCCCGCGGAGCCGATATGAGAAACTTACCATTTATTCGGAGACGACTTCACCGGATTCTTCGGAGCCGGAATCCTCCGCAGTCGAAGAAGCTCCGCCGTCGCGATCCTGCGAGCCGGAGTCCTTGTCATCCTGGGACGATTCGAAATCAAGCGCCACGTTGGATACGGCCCATCCAAGCCCCTCGCGAACAAAAGACACCTCGTACTGCGCGGTACCGCCCTTCGACAGCTCGACCGAGACCGTAGCCGTGGATTCGGTCATGGAACGGTCCATCGCCTCGATGGTGGGCGTCGCGCCGTCGGGAATGGAGGCTGCGATAATGGCCTTGGAATCCTCATTCAGGCCCGAAGCGAGATAGGAATCGGTTTCGGTGCCGTTGGTCACGGCATCGAACAGGCCCGTCAGGACATCCTGCTGCGTGGGATAACCGTAACCGCGCGTGTAGGCAAACGCGAGGCCGCCGGCTGCAAGGGCGAGCAGCAAGACGATTACCAGGAACACCTTGAGCCCGGTATGGCGACGGCGCCGACGAACCTTCATCTCCTTCTTGTCCTGCTGGATCATCTCGGATTCGGAGAGCGTGAAGAAGCCGGTATCCGAGGGATCCGGAATGAAGCTGCCCGACTGCCCGAGGGGATCGAGGGGATCGACGCCGCCCTGGAACGCCCCGGTACTTGCGACCTCGGTCGACATGGAGCGCTGGGCGCTCAGCGCATCCTGGGCGCTGGAAAGGGCGACCTGCTGGTCGGAAGTGAGCTGGTAGATTCCGTCGGACGTGGCGCGCGTGAACGCGTCCACCGCATCAGACGGGCGGTTCGCCGCCGCGAGCGCCTGTCCGAGAGCGGCGTTGATGGCGCGCGGATCATCATGGGGACCGACGAAATCGAGAGCCGTGCGGTACGATTCGACGGCGTCCTCGGGACGGCCGATCAAGACGAAGCAATCACCGAGGCTTGCGAGGGCAGAAGCGGGTGCGGGGTTCGCGCCATCGATGGCAGCCGAGCGGAAGGCGACGCCGGCGTCGGTCGGATTGCCGAGCTTAAGCAGGGCATTGCCCAAACCCATATAGGCCTTGTAGGGAGTGGCATACGAGCTATCGGTAATCGCGCCGTTGAAGCTGGCCACGGCAGCCTCGAAATCTCCGGCGGCCGAGAGGGCCTTGCCCTGGTTCGTGAGAAGCGCGCCGCGCTTGCCGTAGGAGGCGTCGTTCAAAGCCGCCTCGTAAGCAGCGGCGGCGTCGTTGAAAAGACCAAGCCGCATCAACGAGTTGCCGCGCAGGTGGTCGGCTTCGCCGCATACCTCATCGGCGCTCTTGGCAGCAGAGAACATCTGGGCCGCAGCGGAGAAATCACCTGCGCGATAAGCGGCGCGGGCCTGGTCAAGTAGCTGTGCGTTCACGATTGCTCCTTATCGTCTTCGTTCGCCCTAGGCGACATGCTCAATCTCGATATGAACGATCTCATCGCCGGCGCGCAGCTTGGAGATGACATCGAGGCCCTCGAGCGTCGTCCCGAAGACCGTGTAGCCGGAGTCGAGGTTGTGCTGGGGACCGAGGCAGAAATAGAACTGCGAGCCCGCGGAATCCGGCATCATGGAGCGCGCCATGGCCAGGGCGCCGTCAACATGGCTGTTGTTGGGGTTGGTCAGGTACTCCGCCTTGATGCAGTACCCCGGCCCACCGGTTCCCGGCATGCCGTCGGGGCCCTCGACGCCGCGGGCGACGTCTTCACGGGACATATCGCGCGTGTTCGGGCAGCCGCCCTGGATAACGAACCCGGGAACATAGCGATGGAACTTCAAGCCGTCATAGAACCCCATCGTGGAAAGCTCGCAGAAATTTGCAACGTGGATGGGCGCGCCGGCACCATCGAGCTTGACACGGATCGTTCCCTGCGACGTCTCGATGACCGCCACCTCGTCGCCGGCAACCTGATACTCGGGGGTATGGAGACTCTTTCCAAACATGCGGAACCCTTTCACCGAAATAAAAGATATATCTCTACAATATTAGCAACTTTGCATTGATTTCACGAATTCGGCACGCTGGAGCTTTTTTCCACCGGGCAATAGGATTCGACGTGGGCGAAATAGGCATCGCGGGCCTCGGAATCCTCGGTAGCGCGCTCGCGGAGCGGGGCGAGGATCTCGTCTTGATGCTTCACCGGCAGGTCGGTCGTACCATCGAACGACAAGGAAATATCCCACGACGAGCAATAGATATCGACCCTCGTGCGCACCCAGCCGGCGAGCTGCTTGACATTCTCGACATCCTGGGCGTACTGGGTATCTTCGGGCAGCTCCAGGGAATCAAGGTCCTCTACCACCGCATCGAGCATATCGCGCGTGGCATACGCAACGGCGGATTTCTCCTCGCGGACCGACCGGTCGCTGGCGATATAGCCGTAATTGTAGTCATCGATGATATCCCCGAGCGCATCGAAGGAATCGACCACCTTGTTGTACGAAGAGCTGACGACTTGGAAGACGTCGGCATCGGTGGGCTCGGCGGGACCTTCGGGAATGGGCTCCGTATCGGCGGAAGGATCCTGGGGCAGCTGCCTGCTCGGATACATCTCGCTCGCCGCCTGCTCGAATGCGGCGATGAAACCCGGCATGACTCCGAACGGATCGTAGGTGACGAAGTAATATCCTCCGCCGAGAAGCGCCGCGAGGACGAGGACGGTGAACGCGGGCTTGAGGAATCGATTCTTCTTCTTGTGGTAGGGGTCCTCGCCGTCCGACAGCAGAGGGACGCTGGCAGCACGCAGCTCATCGGCACGCAGCACGTTGGTCGACGAGGGATCGATGGAATCGGATAGCACCTGCGCTGCCGTGGGCGCCTGCTCGCGCGATGCTGCGGCATCCGCATCGATCATCTGCTGCGTGAGACGGGGGAAATTCGCCGTTTTGCCAGCCGCGAGATCGGACGAGGAAGATTCCGTAGACAGGATGCCCGGCGCAGGCCGCCCGCATTTCGGACACGTCCTGTCGTGGGAGGAAAGCCTGGCACCGCACCCCTCGCAGAACACGAAATCATCGTGCGAAGGCTGGTCGGATGCGCCCACGTATGCATTGCAATGGGGGCAGAAAGCAGCGTCGTCTTCGATTTTCTTGAAGCACTGGGGACAGATCACGCCTACCTCTTTCGCGATTACTCCGTAGCAAGCAGCTTATCAAGTACATAGGGAAGGATACCACCTGACGCGAGATAGCGGCCCTCGGTCACGGTATCGACCCTGACGCGGACGAAGAACTCGACCGCGCAGCCCGCGGAATCCACGGCGGTCATGCGAACCCGGTCGGTCCGGGGCAGCCCCTCGGAGAAATCGATGGGGTCGAGCCGGTATTCTTCGCGACCGGTGAGCCCCAGGGTATCGGCGCTCTCCCCTTCCTCGAACTGAAGCGGGACGATACCCATGCCGATCAGATTCGACCGATGGATGCGCTCGAAGCTCTCGGCGAGGACGGCGCGGACGCCCAGCAGGGCGGGTGCCTTGGCTGCCCAGTCGCGGGAAGAGCCGGAGCCGTACATCTTGCCCGCGATGATGATGAGGGGAATCCCCTCGCGCTGAGCCGAGGATGCCGCGTCGAATATGGAGACGACGACGCCGCCGTCGACGACATCGCTCGTCCAGCCGCCCACCCGTCCGCAGGCAAGGCGGTTTTCGAGCTTCACGTTCGCGAAGCAGCCGCGCATCATGACCTCGTGGTTGCCGCGACGAGAGCCGTATGTGTTGAAATCCGCCTCCTTGATGGCATGATCGCGAAGGTACGCCGCCGCCGAAGAGTCGGCAGCGATGGCGCCGGCAGGAGAGATATGGTCCGTGGTCACGAAGTCTCCGAGGAACGCTAGCGGGCGGGCGGCGGAGAGCTCGAAGCGAAGGTTCGAGCGGGCCTCCTCGAAATACGAGGGACGGCGAACGTAGGTAGACCCCTCGTCCCAGGCGAAGGTCGAAGAAGGCTCGCAGGATAGCTCGCGCCAGCTCTCGTCTCCCTCGGCCCCATCTCCACCCCGCTCGAAAACGGACTCGTCGAGCGCGCCGGAAAGGACGCGCGCAACCTCGTCGTCGGACGGCATGAGGTCGGCGAGCATGACGGGGCCGTCGGAGCCCTGGCACACCGGTTCGTTCGCCAGGTCCTTGTCGAGCGTGCCCGCAAGGGAATACGCGACGACCAAAGCGGGGGCGCAAAGGTAGTTTTGGGCGACATCGGGACTGATGCGGCCATCGAAGTTCCTGTTGCCGGACAAGACGCTCGTGAGCTCGCACGCGCGAGCGATCTCATGGACCGGATCGAACACGGGTCCCGAGTTGCCGATACAGCTCATGCACCCCCATCCGCAGACGGAGAAACCGATGTCGGCCAAGGGGGCCAAAAGACCGGCGCGCTCGAGGATGCGGGTCGTGGAATGGGAGCCGGGCGCGAGAACCTTCTTGACCCAGGGCAGCGGAGAGCATCCGAGCGAAACCGCCCGCTTCGCGACGAGGCCGGCGGCGACCATCATGGCGGGGTCGGTAGCCGTGGTGCACGACGTGACGGCCGCGATCGCGATGGCGCCGTGATCGAGATCGAACCGCCGCCCGTCGAACTCGACGGGAAACGTCCCCTCGCCCAACCGGCGCCCGTGATTCCCCAGCGCCTCGATGAAGCGCGCGCGAACATCGCGAAGGGCGACCCGGTTGTGCGGGCGCGAAGGACCGGCGAGGGAGGGCTCGACCGTCGAGAGATCGATATCGATCACATCGGCATAGGAGACGCCGGAGCGATCGGTGCCGAAGGCGCCCTGCGCCTCGAGATACGCGCGAGCGCATGCCACGTCCGACGCGGAG
This sequence comes from uncultured Collinsella sp., assembly GCA_900548365.1. GTDB lineage: Bacteria > Actinomycetota > Coriobacteriia > Coriobacteriales > Coriobacteriaceae > Collinsella. The sequence goes on from URKM01000001.1 coordinate 45,279, forward strand.
GCACCGGTGAGCTCGAGCTGGCGAAGCGTCGCCTCGTCAACGGGGAACAGCGTTGCGGTGCAGCCGTATTCGGGAGACATGTTGGAGATGGTGGCCCGCTGGGTCGGAGAGAGCCGCGAGACGCCGGGACCGAAGCACTCGACGAGCATCCCGACGACGCCCCGGGCGCGCAGCCGCTCGGCAAAGGTCAGCGCGACATCCATGGCCGTGGTCCCAGCCGGCAGGGACCCGGTCAACCGAACGCCCACGACGGCGGGGACGCGCATGGTGATAGGCTGGCCGAGCGCGGCCGCCTCGGCCTCGATGCCGCCCACGCCCCAGCCCAGGACGCCCATGCCGTTGGCGGTAGGGGTATGGGAGTCGGTGCCGACCAAGGTATCGAAATACAGCGAGGGCGCGCCGCTGCTCGAGGCGCCCTTCCACGCGACGCGGCAGAACCGCTCGATGTTGAGCTGATGGCAGATGCCCACACCGGGCGGAACGATCTCGACGTTATCGAAGCTGGACGCGCTCCATTTGAGGAACGAGAAGCGCTCGGCGTTGCGCCTCGCCTCGATCCGGGCGTTCAGGCGCGCCGCCTCGGAGCAGGAGACGACGTCGGCGGCGACCGAATGATCGACCACGAGCGTGCACGGAATCTGGGGGTTGATGCGAGAAGGGTCCGCCCCCCGCGCGGCGGCCGCATCGCGCATGGCCGCGAAATCCACGAACACGGGTACGCCGGTGAAATCCTGGAACAGGACGCGAGCGGGCATGAACTCGATCTCGCCGCCCGTCTCGCAGGCGGAGCCGGCGCGGACGATCTCGTCGGCCATGGCGCGCGCGGCGCCCTCGTCCGAGACGCACCTCAGCACGTTCTCGAGGAGGATCTTCAAGCTCAACGGAAGGCGTTCGGCACCTGGAACCTCGAGGACCGAATACATCGAGTAGGCGCACCCGGCTATCTCGAGCGTCCTCTCTCCTCGGCGGGCGGGGGCGGCGTTATCCATGGGTGCTCCTATCTTCCTGAGACCGAACGCCCCGCGCGGGACGTCGACGTTGCTTCGCGTTGCAAGATGCTATCGCGAGGTTGTTACCGTTTCATATCGCGAGAGCGCTTCGACACCATTTTTACGTGGATGCCGGACGAGGACTTCGTAACGCGTTGAGCCGCGCGGCCCCCATCCATCCGGGCCAGCGCGCGGTTCGCGTCGCGCTGCGCGCGCCGCAGCTCGTGGTCGCGCCGCTTCCGCTCGGAGGACCTCCTGACGGACCCGATGGCGCGAACGACCGGGCTGCCGGCGCTCGTGACCCGGCCGCCGCCGCGCCCCAGGGACACGCGAACCCCTCGGCCGATACCCGAAGCCTGGCGCGCGGGACGTCCCTGAGCCTCCTCGAAGACGCGGGCCAACCGGGCGTAGAGGAGGCAGGATGCGACGACGATGCACGCGAGGGCGACCGTCTGCGCGACCCCCAGCGAGGCGATGGAGAAGAATCCCGGGAACCCGACGACCCCGACGGCGACGCCGATGACGACGAACGCGAACACCGCAGCGCGCAGCGGAGTGAACGGCCACGAGATGCGCCAGATGAGGCTCGCGCCGATCGCGCAGGTCGACACGAGGCAGAGCGTGGAGAGCTCGGCCTGGCTGAACCCGAGCAGGGAGCTCGCGGCCATGGAGAGCACCGCCGCCGCCATCACGGCGATCGACGCCGGCAGCGAGCGACGCAGCACGTTGCCGAGGAACCCGCCCTCCACGCGCGCGCGGTTCGCCTCGAGCGCGAGGACGAAGCTGGGGGCGCCGATGCAGAAGAAGTTGATGAGCGTCATCGTGATAGGCTCGAACGGATACGGGGGAAAGGCGATGCAGATAGCGGCCAGCCCCATGGAGAACAGCGTCTTGGTGAGGAAGAGCGACGCCGAGCGCTGGAGGTTGTTGATGGAGCGCCGCCCCTCGGCGACGACGGCGGGCATGGAGGCGAAATCGTTGTCCACCAGGACGATCTCGGCGACGTTGCGCGCGGCGTCGGAACCCGCCGCCATGGCCACGGAGCAGTCCGCCTCCTTGAGCGCGAGGACGTCGTTGACGCCGTCGCCGGTCATGGCCACCGTGTGTCCGCGGCGCTTCAAAGCGACCACGAGCTCGCGCTTCTGCTGGGGCGTGACGCGGCCGAACACATGGTAGCGGTCGACGGCCGCGTCGATCTTTGCAGGGGTGTCGAGCGACGTGGCGTCCACGTAGCGCTCCGCGCCGGGAACGCCCACGACGCGCGCGATCGACGAGACGGTCCTGGGGTCGTCGCCCGAGATGACGTTGAGCGCCACCCCCTGATCGCAGAAATAGCGTATGGTGTCGGCGGCACTCGACCGGATCTCGTCGCGGATGGTGACGAAGCCGAGCGGCTCGGGCTCGCCGAGCATATCGCCCTCGGCGGTAAAGCCGGACACGCGGGCGGCCACGAGCACGCGGCAGGTATCGGCGAGCTCGGAGACCCGGTCCTCCACCGAAGCGAACACATGGGGCGGGAGCACGAACTGGGCCGCACCCATGACGAACGAACCCCGGGGAAACGAGGCCCCGCTCCACTTCTTGGCCGAGGAGAACGCGACGATGCGGACCGGTTCCTCGACCGCGACGCCGCGGTCCCCGTAATACGAGAGTATCGCCTTGCACGTCTCGTTGGCGTCTTCGGCCGTCGCATGAGCGATACCGGACAACGCGAAGTCGAGCTCCGAGCGCTCGCGGGCGCCGTCGCCCTCCCCGCCCTCGCCCTCCAGGCCGATCGGGTACACGCCCTCGACCTCCATGCGGCCGGATGTGATGGTGCCGGTCTTATCAAGGCACAGCACGTCCACGCGCGCGAGCGTCTCGATGCAATAGAGCTGCTGGGCGAGCACGTTGCGACGCGCGAGGCGGATCGTCGCGATCGCCAGCACGGAGGAGGTGAGCAAGACGAGGCCCTGTGGAATCATGCCGAGCAGCGCCCCGACCGTCGAGAGGATCCATTTGGAGACATCCTGCCACGGAGCCCGGCCCCCGAGCAACCACATGAGGAAGGTGACGGAGGAGTCCGATGCGGCGCGCGCCCAGGACGCGTACCCCTCGTGAGCACTCGAAAGGAAGAGGGCGACGCCGAGCGGAACCATGACGACGCTGGCGAAGCGGACGATCGCGTTCAGCGCGTTCATGATCTCGGAGTTGACCTTCTTGACATATTTCGCCTCGTTGTTGATGCGGGCGACGTAGTTGTCGGCGCCAACGTGGACGACGCGCGCGTAAACGAGCCCGGAATCGAGGAAGCTGCCGCTCATCAGCTCGTCTCCCGGCTGCTTGCGGATGAGATCGCTCTCCCCCGTCAGCAGGCTCTCGTTGACCTGCGCATCGCCGCGGACAACGACGGAGTCCGCCGGTATCTGGTCGCCGCGACCGAGCTTGAGGACATCGTCCAAGACGATCTGGTCAAGATCGAGCTCGACCTCCGCGCCGTCGCGGAGCGCCACCGCCTTCTTGGAAGCCAGCAGCGTCAAGCGATCGACCATGCGCTTCGAGCGCAGGGCCTGCACGATGCCAATGCCCGTGTTCAAAAAGACGATGCCCAGGAAGGTGAGGTTCTTGAAGGCGCCGGTCGCTATCACCAGGACGGCAAGCACGACGTTGATGAGGTTGAACAAGGTGCAGAGGTTCTCGAGTACGAGCCGGCGCACGGTCTTGGTCTTCAGCTCGGTATTCACGTTGACCTTGCCCGCGGCGATGCGGTCGCGGACCTCCTCGGCGGTCAATCCCAAAAGCTGCGAACGAGAGGAAGCTGCCTCTTTGGACATTGGGCCCCCTAGGAACACGTCTTCCAGATACAAGAAGGGCCACGAACGCGGAGCGCTCGCGACCCGATTGAACGATGGTGCGCCATATAGGGCTCGAACCTACGACCTTCTGCTCCGGAGGCAGACGCTCTAATCCACTGAGCTAATGGCGCGCAACGTTTATCGATTATACCCAAAAGAAGCGAAGGGCGCTCTGCGAATTTCTTAAGCAATTCTTGAGCGTATCGCGGCGGCGCATGGCGCCTTTGTAACGACTCGGCCGCAAGCGGCCCGTGCCGGAGGGGATAGTATAAACTGGCTAGCACCAAACACGTACGCAAGCCATTGGAGTACCTATGATCGCCATCCTCCGAAAGAACGCCTCCCCCGACGCCGAGCGACACCTCATCGAATGGATCCAGGGCAAGGGCCTTCAAACCCATGTAAGCCGCGGTGAAAACGAAACCATCGTCGGCCTGGTGGGAGATACGACCAAAATCGACCCCTTCCTGCTCGAGTCGATGGAGATCGTCGAGCGGGTCCAGCGCGTCTCGGAACCGTTCAAGAAGGCGAATCGGAAGTTCCATCCGCTGGACACGGTCGTCGACCTGGGGGGCGGTGTCAAAATCGGCGGCGGAAGCTTCCAGGTCATTGCGGGTCCCTGCTCCGTCGAGGGCGACAACCTCCTGCGCATCGCACGGCGCGTCAAGGCTGCCGGAGCGACGATGCTGCGCGGCGGCGCCTACAAGCCGCGCACCTCGCCCTACGCGTACCAGGGCATGGGAGAGCGGGGACTCGACCTGCTCCTCGAGGCGCGCGCGGAGCTCGGCATGCCGATCGTCACCGAGATCATGGATCCCCGGGACGTTCAGCTTTTCGTCGACCGGAAGATCGACGTCATGCAGGTCGGCGCGCGAAACGCGCAGAACTTCACCTTGCTCAAGGAGGTCGGCAAGACCCAGACCCCGGTTCTGCTGAAGCGCGGCATCGCCGGCACCATCGACGAGCTCCTCATGGCGGCCGAGTACATCATGAGCGAGGGGAACGAGAACGTGATGCTGTGCGAGCGCGGCATCCGCACCTTCGAGACGCGCACGCGCAACACCTTCGACCTGAACGCCATCCCCGCCCTCCATTATCTCAGCCACCTGCCCGTCGTCGCCGACCCCAGCCATGCCACCGGCTACACGCGCTACGTCGAGCCGATGGCGCTCGCCGCCACCGCGGCCAGCGCGGATGCGCTCGAGATCGAGGTGCACGATGATCCGAGCCACGCCTGGTCCGACGGCGCCCAGGCGCTCACGCCCGATATGTTCGACCGGACCATGGAGCGCATCCTGCAGATCCGCGCGGTCGTCGCATCCCAGGCAGCGAACGGGAGCAACTAGAAGATGGCCGATACGATAACGAACGATGGTCGGCGCGAAACGCATCCGAGCGCACCCGGCCGCACCGTCGGCATACTCGGCCTCGGCCTGATCGGCAGCAGCTTCGCCCGTGCCTACCATGCGGCGGGATGGAGCGTGGCCGCGTTCGACACGGACGCCGATACGCTCGCCATCTCCCTGATCGACGTCGTGGACAGGGTGCTCGACAACCAAACCATTCCGGCATGCGACCTCGTGATCCTCGCCGCCTACCCGCAAGCATGCATCGATTGGCTCGAATCCAGGGCGGAACTGCTCGGAAAGCTCGGGGACGCCGGTCCTCTCGTCATAGACAGCGCCGGCGTCAAGGGAGGGCTCTGCACCCGCGCCTTCGAGCTCGCACGGACCCACGGATTCGCCTTCTGCGGCGCACACCCCATGGCGGGAACCGAGCATTCGGGCTATGCCTACGGAACCGCCGACCTGTTCGCAGGCGCCCCCATGGTCCTGGTCCCGCCGGCGCAAAACGACCCGGAGCGGCTCGACCTCCTCGATCGCGCCCACACCCTGCTCGCGCCATGCGGGTTCGGCAGCTTCAGCGTCGCGACGCCGGACCAGCACGACCGCGTGATCGCGTTCACCAGCCAGCTCGCGCACGTCGTGTCGAACGCATACGTCAAAAGCCCGACCGCGCAGACCCACCACGGCTTCTCCGCGGGAAGCTACCGCGACCTCACGCGCGTCGCCCACCTGAACCCCGATATGTGGAGCGAGCTGATGATCGCCGACGCCCCCTGCCTCATCGAGGAGCTCGACGTCCTGATCGGCTCGCTCGAGGCGTACCGAGACGCGCTGAGCTCCGCAGACGGCGACCGCCTCAGGTCGCTTCTCGCCGAGGGGGACCGGATCAAGCGCCAGCTCGACGACATGCCGCGCCCGCGTCGATAGAAGGAGTTCGCTATGGAATACACCGTCGATATCGAGGTCGAGAGACCCTACACCGTCCATATCGGCACGTTTCTGCTGGAACGCGTCGGCGACATCGCGCGGAGCGTCTGCGAGGGCGGACGCGCCCTGGTCGTCACCGATTCGAATGTCGGCCCGCTCTACGCGCCCCCCGTCATGGAGAGCCTGGAGAAATCCGGCTTCACGACACGGCTCGCCACCTTCGAGGCGGGAGAGCAGCATAAGACCGGGGAGACCTTCCTCGATCTGCTCGATGCCGCGGCCCGTGCGGAACTCGGTCGCTGCGACCTCGTCGTCGCCCTCGGAGGAGGCGTCGTGGGCGACCTTGCGGGATTCGTGGCCGCGAGCTATATGCGCGGTATCGCCTATATCCAGGTCCCGACCTCCCTGCTCGCGATGGTCGATTCCTCCGTCGGCGGAAAGACCGCCATCGACCTGCCGGCGGGCAAGAACCTCGCCGGCGCCTTCTGGCAGCCCCGAGCCGTCATCGCCGACGTCGGCTGCCTGGGCACCCTCGACGACGCGCAGTTCGCCGACGGCTGCGGAGAGGTCGTGAAGCATGCCGCGATCGCCGATGCCGACCTCTTCGCATGCCTCGAGGAGACGCCCCTCACCCCGGAGCTGCTCAAACGCGACCTCGGACGGGTGGCGTACCTCATCGCTCGCAACGTCGACATCAAGCGAGCCGTCGTCGCAGCGGACGAACGCGAATCCGGCATGCGAAAGCTGCTGAACTTCGGCCACAGCATCGGCCATGGCGTCGAGGCGGCAGAAGGCTACCGGCTCGGCCACGGCACGTGCGTCGCCATCGGCATGGTGGCCATCGCAAGCGCTTCGGTGACGGCGGGGGTATGCCCCGAAGAGGTTCCCGACCGCATCGCATCGCTCCTGGTCCGGCATGGGCTCGCCCTCGAGACGAAGGCGGACAGCCGAAGCGTGTTCGAGGCGGCGCTCCATGACAAGAAGCGCAGCGGGGACGCCATCGACCTCGTCGTACCACGGGGCATCGGCTCCGCATCCATCGCACGGACGCCGATCGAGGAGTTCAAGCGCATCCTCGAGGTCGGTCTCGCATGCGCCGAAGCCTATGCGGACCGAGACGACGCCGCCCACAACCACCAGGAAACGAGGGACGCATGATCGCACATATCCGCCCAGCCCTGCTATCCGGCACCATCCCCGCGATAGCATCGAAATCCGTCGCGCACCGCCTGATCATCATCGCGGCGCTCGCCAACGGAGATACACACGTATCCTGCAATACGACGTGCGCCGATATCGACGCCACCATACGCTGCCTCGTGAAGCTCGGCGCCCGGATCGAGCCCGTCGAAGACGGATACGACGTCAAGCCGATGCCGAAAAGCGTCGCGCTCGGGCTGCTGCGCGCCCTCCACGGCGCCACGCTCGATTGCGGGGAATCCGGCTCCACCCTTCGCTTCATGCTGCCCGTCGCCTGCGCCCTGGGAGCGGAAGCGACCTTCACCGGATCCACGAGGCTCGGCGAGCGCCCGCTCTCCCCCATGGCCGAGGAGCTGATCGCCGCGGGATGCGAGCTCGAGGGACTCGGGGGCTTCCCCTTGAAGACGTCGGGACGGATGCGCCCGGGAAGGTTCGAGCTTCCGGGCGACGTCAGCTCGCAGTACATCACCGGACTCCTTCTCGCAGCCCCGCTGCTTGATCATTCGAGCGAGATCGTCGTACACGGCCGGATCGAGAGCAGGCCCTATATCAACCTCACCATCCAGGCCATGCAATCGTTCGGAGTCGACGTCTACGTCGACCGTCGCGTCCAGGGCGACGAGGAGACGACGGTGTTCACCACCGAAAACGATACGTATCGGACCCCGCACACCGTGGACGTCGAAGGGGACTGGTCGAACGCGGCCTTCTGGCTCTGCGCGGGCGCGCTCGGGCGCCTGCCCATCAAGGTAGACGGGCTCACGCTGTCGTCTGCCCAGGGAGACCGCAACGTCCTCGCGGCGCTCTCGCGTTTCGGCGCGCGAATCGGCCGCTCGACGAACGCCGCCATATCCCGACCGGACCAGCTTCACGGCTTCGAGATGAGCGCCAAGGACATCCCGGACCTCGTGCCGATCATCGCGGCGGTCGCGTCCGTCGCGGAGGGCCGCACCGTGATCACCGACTGCGCCCGTCTGCGCATCAAGGAATCAGACCGCCTCGCCACCGTCGCGGCGGAACTCGGCAACCTCGGCGCCCAGATCGCCATCAAGCGCGATGCCCTCGTCATCGACGGAGTCCCCGCCCTGGTCGGCGGAACCGTCGATTCCCACAACGACCATCGCATCGCCATGATGGCCGCAATCGCGGCGACGCGCTGCGAGAACGACGTCTACATCAAGGGCGCCGAAGCGGTCAACAAATCCTATCCCCTGTTCTTCCAGCATTACCGAGAACTCGGCGGCCTCGTCGAGCTCCTGGACGAATAGCGCTTGAAGGAGGCGCCATGTCATCCTGCATCGGAAACGCGCTGCGCGTGTCGATATTCGGGCAATCCCACTCTCCCGCCATCGGATGCTCCATCGACGGATTGCCCGCCGGCATCCCCATCGACCTCGAGGAGCTCCAACGCTTCCTCGACCGTCGCGCGCCGGGCCGCGACGAGACCGCGACCGCCCGCAAAGAGACCGACGTCGCGCACATCATCTCCGGTATCGTCGATGGCCATACCTGCGGCGCGCCCATCGCCGGCATCATCGTGAACGGGGACACCCGATCGGTCGACTACGACGGCCTGCGGCGCGTTCCGCGGCCCGGTCACGCCGACTACGCCGCATACACCCGATACCGCAACAACCACGACGTCGCAGGCGGGGGCCATTTCTCGGGGCGACTCACCGCCCCCCTGTGCATCGCCGGAGGCATAGCCCTGCAGGCACTCGCGAACCAAGGGGTGCGCATCGCCGCGCACATCGCCTCCCTCGGCCCCGAAGCCATCGCCGACACCCCGCTCGATCCCATGAAGGCGAACGATGTCCAGATCCGCGCCATCCTCGCCAACCCCCTCCCCTGCGTGAGCGCCGCCGCGGCGGCGCAGATGCGCCGGGCCATCATCGCGGCGAAGAACGACCTGGACAGCATCGGCGGCGTCATCGAATGCGTCGCCTACGGCATGCCGGCGGGCATCGGCGACCCGATGTTCGATGGCATCGAGAATCGCATCGCGCGCATCGCGTTCGGCATCCCCGCTGTCAAGGGCATCGAATTCGGCGCCGGGTTCGACGCCGCCCGTTTGACCGGGAGCCGGAACAACGACCCCTATCGCATCCAAGACGGCAGGCCCGCGCCGGCGACCAACCGAGCCGGTGGCATCCTGGGAGGTATCACGACGGGGCTTCCCGTGACATGGCGCATGGCGGTGAAACCGACCCCCTCCATCAGCCGGGAGCAGGACAGCGTCGACTTGCTCGATCGGCGCGATGCGACCCTGCGCGTCCGCGGCAGGCATGACCCCTGCATCGTGCCAAGAGCCGTTCCCGTCGCCGAGGCGGTATGCGCCATCGCGCTGCTGGATGCCCTGATCGAATCGGGATACCTGCGCCTCTCAGGCCTTCGAGATGCGCGCTACCCCGTCCCCGACCATGACCGCGCATAGAACGGGAGAACGCGAAATGACGCTTGATAACGTGCGCCGCGAACTAGACGAGATCGATTCGCAGCTCATAGAGCTCTTCAATAGGCGCCTGGATCTAGCACCCGAAGTCGCCAAGGCGAAGCTGTCGATGAACAAACCGGTGTTCGACCCGGAACGCGAGCGCCGCAAGCTCGCATCCATCACCGCGCGGGCGCGAGATGACCGAGCGCCCCAGCTCATCTCGCTGTTCTCGCTCCTCATGTCCATGAACAAGATCGAGCAGAACCGCTTCCTCGCCGGACTCGGTGAGGCCGGCATGACTCGGAAAGCGCTCGACTCGCTTCTCCCCGCGACGGCCCATTTCCCCTTGAGCGCAACGGTTGCCTGCCAGGGGGTCGAGGGCGCCTACAGCCAGATAGCGGCCTCCCGGCTCTTCAAGGTTCCCTCCATCTCCTACTTCGACACATTCGAAGACGTCTTCCGCGCTGTCAGCGAAGGCGGTTGCGAGTTCGGCATCCTGCCGATCGAGAACTCGACCGCGGGCTCGGTGAACGCGGTCTACGACCTACTGGCCCAGTATAGGTTCTCGATCGTGCGGTCGCTTCGCCTCAAGGTCGATCACAACCTCGTAGCAAAGCGAGGCGTTCGTCGGCAGGATATCCGCGAAGTCGTATCGCATGAGCAGGCCCTCGCCCAATGCGCGCGCTATCTGTCGGGACTCGGGGTGAAGACGACCGCCGTGGGCAATACCGCCCAGGCGGCGGAGTTCGTGGCGGGCAGCGACAGGAGCGACCTCGCGGCGCTCTGCTCCCGGAGTTGCAAAAACCTCTACGATCTCGAAATCGTCGAAGCCGATGTCCAGGATTCGGATAACAACTACACGCGTTTCGTCGTCATCGCGCGCGAGCCCGTCATCTATCCCGGCGCCGACCGCACATCCCTGCTGATGACGCTCCCCCATGAACCGGGTTCGCTCTACCGCGTTCTCGAACGATTCTACGCGCTCGATATCAACCTGATAAAACTCGAAAGCCGCCCGATCCCGGGACGGGATTTCGACTTCATGTTCTATTTCGACCTCATCTGCCCCGTGGGCAGCGAATCCTTCGCGGCGCTCCTCGACTCGCTTGGCGATGTATGCGAGGACTGCACCTATTTCGGAAGCTATCTGGAGGTACTCTGATGCAGAACAGACCCTACGGCGTGCTCGGTCGCGTCCTCGGCCACAGCTACACGCCCGCGATCTACCGTGAGCTCGCCGGACTCGACTATCGAAAATTCGAGCGCGAGCCCGATGAGGTCGAGGCCTTTCTGGCAAGCGATGCATGGGAGGGCGTGAACGTCACCATACCCTACAAGCGAACCGTCATGCCCTATCTTGACGAGATCTCCCCGATCGCTCGCCGACTCGGCAACGTGAACACCATAACCCGCATGGACGATGGGCGCCTGAGGGGCGACAACACGGATTACTACGGATTCAAGGTCCTCGTGCAAAGCATGGATATCGACCTGGACGGAAAGGTCGCGCTGGTGTTCGGAGGCGACGGGGGCGCTGGAAGCACGTGCTGCACGGTCTTGGAGGACCTCGGAATGGAGGTCCACCCCGTCGGCCGCACCGGCGCTGTGACCTACGAGGGGCTCGATGCCTGGCAGCATGCTGCCCTCGCGGTCAACTGCACGCCCGTCGGGATGTATCCCCGATGCCCGGAAAGCGTGTGCGACCTGGATGTGCTCACGGGGCTCGAAGGGCTCGTCGACATCGTCTACAATCCCGCGCGTACGGGACTCATGCTCCAAGCCGAGCGTCGGGGCATCAGATGCGCCGGCGGCTTGCTCATGCTCATCGCCCAAGCAGCGGAGGCGGTGGAGCGCTACACCGGCCGCCGCGTCGACATGAAGCGCATCGAGGAGGTGACGCGCGGGCTCTCCGAGTCGGAGCAGAACATCGCGCTCATCGGTATGCCCGGCTCGGGCAAGACGCGCGTCGGAGAGCAGATCGCCCGCCTCACCGGCAGGCGCCATGTGGATATCGACCGTCAACTCGAGGAGAAGCTCGGCACGACCTGCGCGGACTACATCGTTGCCCGGGGCGAGGAAGCGTTCAGGGACCAGGAGGCGGAGATCCTGCGCTCGATTTCCGGGGGAAGCGGACAGGTCATATCATGCGGGGGCGGCATCGTCATGCGGAGCGGCAACTACGACTTGCTTCACCAGAACAGCCGCATCGTCATGCTCGACCGGCCCCTCCAGGAGCTTGCTCGCAAAGGCAGGCCGATAACCGCCCGCGATGGCATCGAGCGCCTCGCCGCCATCAGGATGCCCCTCTATCGCGCATGGTCGGACATCATCGTCCCCTCGCAGGTCGACGCCGAGCAGACGGCGCGGCTCGCATTGTCATTGCTCGATCGCGACGCGAGCGACGCACGCTAGGAGGCATCATGAAGGCGCTAATCATCAACGGACCGAACATAAACATGCTGGGCATTCGGGAACCGGGCATATACGGATCCCAGAGCTACGAATCGCTCGTCCAAACCTGTAAAGAGTCCGGGAGCTCCCTGGGATTCGAAGCGGTCGATTGCTTTCAATCGAACCATGAGGGGGCCATCATCGATGCCATTCAACATGCGTACGGCACGTACGACGGCATCGTGATCAACCCGGCGGGCTACACGCATACGAGCGTGGCGATCCTCGATGCCCTCAAGGCCGTCTCAATCCCGGCAGTCGAGGTTCACATCTCGGCCGTCGAGGAACGCGAATCGTTCCGGCAGATATCCTACGTGCGCGAAGCGTGCTTGGAAACGATCACCGGCGAGGGCATAGCGGGCTATAGCCATGCCCTCGAACTACTCTATGCGCACCTCGCACTCGAGGCGCAACCGAGGCGACCCTAATCCCAACCGAGCAGCGAGCGGGCGTGGGCGAGGGATGCCTCGGATCGCTCTCCGGACAACATCCGCGCGATCTCCGAGACCCGCTCATCCCCTTCGACCGGCTCGAGCGTCGTCATGGGGACGCCGCCCTCCCCCGCATGCTTGCTGACCACGTAATGATGGGATGCCGCGACCGCGATCTGGGGAAGGTGGGTTACGACCACGACCTGATGCGTTCGAGCAAGGTCTGCGAGGACGGCGGCGAGCGAGCGGGCCGTAGCACCGCCCACGCCCGCATCGACCTCATCGAAGACGAGCGTAGACGATTGATCGGATGAGCCCAAGACGACCTTCGTCGCAAGCAGGACGCGCGACAGCTCGCCACCCGAGGCGATGCGCTTCAAAGGGCGCGGCGTGAGGCCCGCGCCGCTTCGGTAGAGCAGCTCGCAGGTCGCGGGTCCAGCAGCGGTCCATCGTTCGCGGGGAAGCGGGCGCTGATCCCAGACAAGCTCGGACCCGGGCATCTCGAGACGCTGCATCTGCCGCATGACCTCGCGGCAGAAACGGGGGCCAGCGGACCCACGGCGCTTCATGAGCTCCTTCGCAGCCGCGACGAGCTCGTTCTCGCATGCGCTGCACGCCGCCCGCGCAGCCTGAAGGCGCCCATCGGCGTCATCAACCAATCCCAGCAGCTCGGCCGCCTCCTCATAGCGGGAGAAGACGTCATCCATCGTGGGACCGTAGCGGCGCATCAGACCCTTGAGCTGAGCCAAGCGCTCTTGCATCCGCTCGAGCTCGTTCGGATCAAACTCGATGCCGTCGCGATACGAGCGAAGGCTCGCCGCGGCATCTTCGATGATAATCGACGCCTCGGACAGGGAATCTGCATAGGAGCCGAGCGCGGCATCAACGCGGCCCATGCGCGACAGCTCGGCGATGGCGCTATTCAGCGCATCGAGCGCGCCGCCCTCATCGGAGAGCACCGATTGCGCGTCATGGGCGCAACGCGCCAATGCCTCGGCATGCTCCGCACGCGGCAGGACCTCTTCAAGCTCTTCGACCTCGCCGGGACGGGGATCGACTTCGGAGATGCGCTCCATGCGGAAACGGGCCTCTTCAACCTGCTCGCCCTGCAGCCGAGCGGCGGCCTCGATCCTTTCAAGGTCGGCAGCCGCGGCCTTGCGGGCATCCCATGCTGCGCGATAGGCATCGCGCGCCTCCGAAACAGCGTCACCCGCCCATCGGTCGACCATATCGGTATGGAACGAGGGGTCCAGCAGCCGTTGATGCTCATGCTGGCCGCACAGATCGACCAAGGGCCGAACGCAAGCGGAGAGCTCTCGAACGCTCGAGATGGAGCCGTCGATCTTGACACGGCTGCGGCCGTCGGCCGAAACGGTGCGCACAACCGAAAAGCCTTCGGGATCCTCGTCATCTCGATAGAACCGGCCCTCGACGCGCAGGGAATCGGCGCCCTCGCGCACGAACGAAGCGTCGGCTCGCTCGCCCATCAGTAATTTCAAGGCGCTGAGCAGAGCCGTCTTTCCCGCACCCGTCTCGCCGGTGAGCGCGGTCAATCCCCGACCGACCACCAGCGACGCCTCCTTGATCAAAGCGAGGTTCTCGACGCGGATCTCATCAATCATGCCGTCTCACCCCGTAAAAGACGCGGGAAACCGAAGCGTAGAAGCTCTCGGGGCCATAATCGAGCAGCAGGGCGTCATGGTCGGCACGCGAGACGACGACGCGGTCGACGACGCCCTCGGGAGAGAGGAACTGGCCGTCTACCGCGATAGCGGCAACGGAGGGGCGGGATTTCGAGATGGTGACCTCGACCACATCGGAAGGAGAGGTGAGGAACGCCCTCGCCTGGATGGTATGGGGGGCGATCGGGACGCAGACCAGCCCAGTATATCCGGGATTGACGATAGGGCCGCCGGCGGACAACGCGTATCCGGTCGACCCCGTCGCGGTCGAAACGACGACGCCGTCCCCGCGAAGCCGGTCGATATGGTGACCGGACACGGTCATGTCGAACTCGACCATGTCGGACAGCGGACCCCGCGTGAGCGCCATGTCGTTGAGGCCCGTGGCGCGCAGTTCGGAGATGGACCCGTCGTCGCATTCCGAATACACCGCGACCTCCAAGCGAGAGCGCCGGCTCACATGCATCTCACCGGAAAGCGCATCGGCCACGACCTGGATGATATCGCCATCCTCCGGACTCGCAGCGGTCAGGAAACCAAGGTGCCCGTAGGATAGGCCGAGGATGGGAATCTCCCGATCGCCAACAAGCCTGACGGCCCGCAGGAGCGTTCCATCGCCACCCAGCGAGATGACGAGGTCGCTCCCATCGATATCAGCGGGAAGCGTGATCCCGGAACGCTGATCGGCAGCCCAGGCGACCTCGTAACCCTGTCGAGATAACCAGAGCTCCAACGTCAGGCCGCTCTGAACGGCCTCGTTTTTATAGAAGTTAGGGACGAGAAAGACCTTCATAGAAGCTCCGCCTTACCAATCAGTTCCGCAACCCGCTCGGCGAGCGCATCCGACGACGCTTGTCCGAACAGAGCACGGTCGCCGAACAAGAAGAACTCCCGATTTCCCTTCGCGCCGGTTATGGGAGACGGGCAAACGTCGACGGGATAGAGTCCGTATGAGGAGAAGAGGCGGATGGCGCGGGCGAGGACCTCGTGATGGACGCGGGGGTCCCGCACGATACCGCCTTCCCCCACCAGGCTGGCATCTGCTTCGAATTGAGGCTTCACGAGCGTGATGAATCGACCCTGCGGCGTCAGCACGTCCAAAACCGATTCGATGATCGTAGCGATGCTCGTGAAGGACACGTCGCAGACGGCCAGGTCGCAGCAACCGACATAACCCATCTCGGGCAGCCGGACGATATTGGTGCGCTCGAGCAGGCTGACGCGAGGATCCTGCCGCAGCGACCAATCGAACTGCGCTCGGCCGACGTCGACGGACAGCACGGTGGAAGCGCCGCGCTTCAGCAGGCAGTCGGTAAATCCTCCCGTCGAGCAACCGACATCGAGGCACCGTGCACCCGACGGATCGACCTGGAATGCATCGAGGGCGCCGGCGAGCTTGAGCCCACCGCGGCCAACGTAGGGAATTCGTCCTTTTACATGCAGCTCGATGCCGGGGGCCACCTTCATGCCGGGGGACGTGAGGCGCTCGCCCGCTGAGGAAACGAGACCCGCCATCAACGTGCGCAGGGCATCTGCGCGATTCTCGCAGATGCCCTGTGAAATCAATTCGTCATCGAGCCGGACGCGCTTCATATCCGGTCTCCGTCGAGAGACTCCCCAAAGACGGCGCTCTGGCTGGATGCGCCCCTTGAAGACTCGGTGCCGTAAACGGACCGCCCCTCTTCAAGCAACCCGCTCTCGCGGGGCGACAAGTCGAATTGATCGACCATGTCGACCGCCTTGGAACCAAGGCGTATCGCCTCGTCAAACAGATCGAGGCTCCGCTCGAGCGAGGTATCCTTCGAACGAACGGCAGCGATGATCTCATCGAGTCGCTCGGTGATATCGTCGAAGGACTTGACCGTGGTTTCGGCCATTCCTATTCACCGTCCACATCGAAGGAGAAGACGACCGTGTCGTCCTCACCCTCCAGAGCGGCAGCCTCTTCCCCATCGGATGTAGGCGCGACGTCGAACGGGTCGACGGTCTCTTCGGAGAACTCTTCATCCTGCTCGGCCTTAGCGTCGTCATCCCCATCGCCCTCATCATCGGAAGCAGGCGGAACGGGAAGCTCTTCCAGCCTGGAGATGCGCCCGAGGACGCCGTTGACGAAGCGAGCGGACTCATCGGTGCCGTATGCCTTAGCGATCTCCACGGCCTCGTTGATGACGACGGCGTCATCAACCGCTGAGCCATCCCCGAGCAGGCACATCTCGTATACCGCGAGACGCAGGAGGTTGCGATCCGTACCCGGCATGCGGTAGAGGCTCCAGTTCTGGGAGACGGATCGCAGCGCGTAATCGATGCGATCGATGTTGCCATGGCAACCCCGCGCCAACTCGATCGCATACGCATCGAGCGGACCCTTGGAAATCAGGTAGTCTCCGGCGAGCACATCGTCGACGGAAAGATCGAGCGCCTCCGCCTGGAAGATGATCTGAAGGGCTTGGCTGCGGGCAAGCGTGCGCCCGCGCTCAACTTTAAGACTCACGCATTACTCCTTGGGGAAAACAAGTCCGTCGATGCAGACATCGACCGCGCAGACCTCGACGCCCACCTGGGCATCGATGGCGCGGGACACCGCATCGCGGATGGATTCGGCAAGCTTCTTGAAGGGATAGCCAAAGAAGACGGTGACGTGCACCGTGATGGACAGCTTATCGTCAACGACACTCGCCTCGACCGACGGCCCAGCAACGGGACCGCGAGCGGAAAACATGGAAACGAGGTTGGTGGCGATGTCCTTGACGCCCACCGCGGCGACGCCGTCGATTTCCTCGACAGCGCGGGACACGATAGCGGACAGGACCTCGGGGGCAATCCCCATTCCTGCGATCTTGATCTCTTCGGACATGGTCTCCTCCTTAGATCACGAGGTGAAACGCTAGGCGCGGGAAACGAATTCGCCCGTACGGGTGTCGACCTTGATGCTCTCGCCCTCGTTGAGATACATGGGGACCTGGACGACGGCACCGGTATCGATGGTCGCGGGCTTGTAAGCGCCCTGGACGGTATCGCCCTTCGCGCCGGGAACGGTCTCGGTAACCTCGGCGATGATAAACATCGGCGGGTTCACGCCCATGAGCTCCTCCTCGGCGTACAGCAGCTGGCAGGTGTCGTTCTCGCGGAGCCACTTGGCGTTGTCGCCGACGAAATCAGAGGGAACGGAGACCTGCTCATAGGTCTCGTTGTCCATGAAGATGTAGTCGACGCCGTCGTTGTAGAGGTACTGCATCTCCTTGGTGAACAGCTGGACGCTCTCGAACTTGGAGCCCGCGTTGCAGGTCTGCTCGACGACGCGGCCGGTCTTGATGTCCTTGGTCTTATAGCGGACGAAGGCGCCGCCCTTGCCGGGCTTGACGTGCTGGAACTCGACGAGCGTGCACACCTTGTCCTTGATGCGCAGGCCCATGCCGTTCTTGAAGTCAGCGGTGGAGATAGATGCCATTGGAATGCCTTTCTCTAAAGAAATGCCGATGAGCTTATAACTAAATCAGTATACAACAAGCAAGCCCCGCCTCGAGAAGCGCACACACGATACGCACCTTGAAGCCGAGCTCGCAAGATGGAGACGAACCCGTCTTAGCAGTCGATAACCACGAGGTCATGAGGGGAACGGGTGAACGGATCAAACCCGTCCTCGGTCACGACGCCGTAGTCCTCGAGGCGCACGCCGCCCACGCCGGGCAGGTAGACGCCGGGCTCAACGGTAACGACGGAACCCTCTTCAAGCACGTTGCTCTTGCGACCGAGGTTGGGCAGCTCGTGAATATCGATGCCCACGCCATGACCGAGGCCGTGGCCGTAGTACTCGCCGTAACCCGCATCCCCGATGATCTTCTGGGAGAGCAGGTGGACCTCGTGGCCGTCGACGCCCGCATGGATCGCGGCGGCGCACGCCTCATGGGTGCGGCGAACGAGGTCATAAAGCTCGAGCTGCTTATCGGAAGGCTGGCCGACGCAGACGGTGCGGGTCATGTCGCTGCGGTAATCTCGATACCCCGCGCCATAGTCCATCAAGACGAAATCGCCCCGCTCCACGACGCGGTCGCTCGGGATCGCATGGGGATTGGCGGTGTTGGGGCCGGAGGCGACGATGGACGAGAACGCGAGCGAGTCTGCGCCGTTGTTGAACATGAAGGTCTCGAGTTCGGTGCGGATCTGCTTTTCGGTCATACCGGGCTGGATAAACGAGCACATGTGCTGGAACGCAGCATCGGTGATCGATTGGGCATGCCGCATGAGCTCGAGCTCCTCGGCATCCTTCACCGCGCGCATACGCTGGATATCGCCATGCAGGAGAGGAAGACGGGCGCAGATGGATACGTCCTCGAGGCCGCGTTCGATGCCGCGGAAAAACGAGATCTGCATATCGTCCTCGACGGCGATGACGGAGCTATTCGTCTCCAGGGCGCGATCGGCGACCCAGCGCGTCATGGCGACCTCGTCCATATCGAGCTTCCAAGGATGGCCCTCGGGAAGGTTCTCGTTGAACGAGTTGAAGTAGCGAGAATCGGTATGGAGATAGCAGCGGTCCGCGCTGATGAATGCGACATGGGGGAACTCGTAGGTGTAATCGAATACGCCCATGGCCCCCGTCAGCCAGCGAAGATTCGCCTCGTCGCGAACCACGACGGCATCGTAGCCGCGCTGCTCCATCATCGAGCGAACGCGCGCGATCCTTCCCGCAGGTCCATTCAACA
Organism: uncultured Collinsella sp.; assembly: GCA_900548365.1. GTDB lineage: Bacteria > Actinomycetota > Coriobacteriia > Coriobacteriales > Coriobacteriaceae > Collinsella. The sequence continues at coordinate 64,276 of URKM01000001.1, forward strand.
CATCAGCCATATCCTCTTCCTTTCCACGTGAACGTGCGTTTCGACGTTGATTCTACCCCTACCGCGGACGGAGCGTTACTCGGAGTCGTCTGCCAGCTCGGCACGCGAGGCGAGATAGGCGCGCGTGTGGCGCTCGAGCACCTCTTCATCGACGACCGAGAGGCGGACGGTACCGGGATGCCGGGGCAGGGAGAACATCAGCCGGTTCGAGCGCTTGAAGCGCGTCTCCTTGAGCGCCTCGATGAAGCGCTCGCAGTCCAATGTGAAGGGAACCTCCTCGATACCGGCCTCGACCAGCAGGTCATCGAGAGCGAACACGTCGTCCACGTCGAACGAGGTGACATCGTGAGCGAGACGGGCCTCGAACCGCATTCCCTCGGCGAGCAGGGCGTATGCGGGAACGGCATCGCCCAGGCATCGACGCAATGCGCGCGCCGTGGTCCTGCCGAACTGCAAGGCGTTGCGCGCAGAGGGGTTCGCAGAGGTGAGCACGCGCACGCGAGCGGATTGCGCCATGCCGAGGGCATCGTATAGCGGGACCTCGTCCCCGTCGACGACGCCCGGGAGCACGGATTGGATGCGCTCCCACTGCCTGCGGCTATCGATGAGGGCGGAGACGATCATCTCGGCGTACCCAAGGAGCAAGCCGTCCCGCGGGGAATCGGCGAGCAGCGACGGATCGCATACGACGAGCGCCGCACGGGGGTCGACCGATACCATCTCGCGGGAGGTAGCGGTATCGAGCGCCGGGACCGATGTGGCGACGGTGACCATGGCGTCGAGCGTGGCGGGAATGAACACATAGGGCGTCTCGCCGCACCAGGAGTGCGCGCAGTATGCCACGAGCGAGCAAACCTCGGCGCCGCCGAAAGCCACGACCAAGTCGTCCGCGGTGACCCCGCAGCGATCGAGTGCCTCGAACAGCTGCAGCGCGTAGGCGAGCGTGGAAACGTGCTCCCCCGCGGGAAGCGAAAGGTCCTCGACGGTGAACCCGGCATCGATGAGCGCGCGAGAAACCTCGAGCCCATGGGAGACGGCCAAAGACGCATCGGTGACGATCACGGCGCGCTTAGGGGTTGCCACGACAGAGGACACCATGCGGGAGAGCTCCTCCAACGCTCCGACGCCCATGCGGAAATCGGTGCTACGGGACCCGAAGTTGACCAATTGACGACGTATCACAGCAAACCACGCTCCAAGAGTAGCTCGGCAACGGAATAGGAGACATCGAGGAAGCCCTTACCTCGAATATCGACGCTGAAATCTGCGGCCCGGCGATACAGGGGGCGCCGATGCTCGATCAATCGAGCCGCATGCTCGGCAGACCTGAAATCGGGACGGGTATCGCTGCGCCTTATCTGCCGCAGGGAATCGTCGATATCGCCGTCCAGGTAGACGCAATAGCCCATCTCGCGCATCAAATCAATGTTGCGCGGAGTCTCGACGATGCCGCCGCCGCAGCTTACCAGAAGGCTGCGCTCGGATCCGAGCGACTCCAGGGCGCGCGTCTCGAGCACGCGGAACCCCGGTTCGCCCAGGGTGGAGAAGATTTCGGTTACGCTCATCCCCTGCTGGCGCTCGACCATACGGTCGGTATCGACGAAGCGCCGATGAAACATCGTTCCCAGGTTTCTCGCCAACGTGGACTTACCGGCTCCCAAGAATCCGATGAAGAAGATATGGTCGCAGCCGCGCTTTTCGATTCGCTCCATCAGCGGACCGCCTCGTCCTCGCACGGAAGGTCCGCCAGGGCCCTCCGCTCAAAGATGCGAAAGATATGCGTATACCACATGTCGACGTGCGTCTGGGGTTTTACCAAGATGCTGTCGATGCCCGCGAAGTTCGCCGCCCAAACATCCGTATACAGCTGGTCGCCGATCAAGACTGCCTGGTCCCTACGGACGCCGAGCTTGCGGCAGCCGACGCGCAGGGCGAACGGAAGGGGCTTGCAGGCGAACGAGATCCAGTCCATCGAAAGCTCGGCAGCGGACCGAGCGACCTCGCTGTGGTGCCAGTTATTGGAAACCATGCACATGCTGAAACCGAGCGCGCGAGCCCGTTGGAGCCAACGGGCAACGTCGTTTGGAGCGGTACGGCGATCGCGGGGCACGAGGGTGTTATCCCGGTCGACCAAAATGGCGACCTTGCCTTGAGCCTTCAACTCGTCCAAATCGATCGAGCACACCGAAGACACGTATCTACGAGGTGAAAGCAGGCGCATTACGAGGCCGCCCCGTAGGCTTCGCGGTCCTTTAGGAACTGGTTGTAGTCGCTGCTGAAGCTATGGGTGCCATCCATGGCTGAAGATGCGACGTAATACAGGTAGTCGGTATCGGCCGGATGGAGCGCCGCCTCGATGGAGGACACGCTCGGCGAGCAGATGGGACCCGGGGTCAGGCCCAGGTTCTTGTAGACGTTATAAGGCGAATCGATCTCCAGGTCGGCATAAGTCACCGCCTGGTTGCCCCCGCCGCGCGCGTAGACGATGGCGGCATCGATCTGAAGCGGCATATCGATGGCAAGGCGGTTGTAGATCACGCTTGCCACCAGCGGGCGCTCGTCGGCGACGGCGGTCTCGCGTTCGATAAGCGAAGCCATGGAGACGATCTGCTGGAGGTCCAGACCGGTGCCCCCTTCATCGAGCCCGAGGTCTGCGGTCTCCTTCTCGAACTGATCGAGGAGAGCCCGGATAACATCGTCGACGCTCGGATCCTGCCCGAGGGTATAGGTCTTGGGATACAGGAAACCCTCGAGCGAATCGTTGTAGGCGCCCTCGAGGAAGGGGTAGTCATCGACGTAATTCGAGGCTTTCGCCTGCGCGATGAACTCGTCGGCCGGTATACCGTACACAGCCTCCACGTTCGCGGCCGTCTGGGCAAGCGTCAGCCCCTCCTGGACCACGAGTTTAGTGCCCTCCACGTTCGGGCCGTCGACGAGCTGGCGCACGACGTCTTCAGGATCTTGCCCGGTATACAGGAGATAGTCACCGGGCTTGATGGAGAGCGCGGCATCGAGCTTGTTCACCGCGGCATAATAATCCTTAGGATTGTCGATAACCCGGGCATCGGAGAGCAGCGAGGCGATGGTGTCGCCCGAGGCCCCCTCGGGAATGGTGACCGAGACCTCCACGCCGGCCTCAACGGGTTCGCGATGCGAAGGCAGCAAGCTGCTCGCAGCAGGAAGGACGACGAAAACGACCAGCGAGACGACGGCTGCCAAGGCGATCAGCACGAGAACCGCCGCCATCGGCGATGGACCCTCGCGACGCGCAACGGGCTTGCGAGAAGCGGAACGACCGGCAACGCGACCGGTGGGGACGGCATTTCGCCGGACTGCGGAGCCGCTATACGGGGATCCCCCCCTGCGGGGCACAGGCCGGTTACCCGGAGATTCTTTAAAGCGCTTGCCAGCGGGCCGAGAAGCCCGAGCGCGATCGGGAGCGGGGCGTTGTCCGTTATTCACCGGCGTCCTTTCCGTCGAAGCCATCAAGCCAGGCCTGCAAGAAGAGCGAGGCGGCCACCATGTCGACCTTGCCGCGCATCTGCTTCTCGGAAAGACCCTGTTCGCGCAGGATGCGCTTCGCTTCCCGAGAGCTCATCCGCTCGTCGACGAAATGCAGCGGCAGGCCGAGGGAACGAGACACCCCGAGCGCCACCTCCTTGACGCGTTCGGCCTGCGGCCCCTCCTCGCCCGCCAGCGTACGAGGAAGCCCGCACACGAGGATGTCGGGCTCATGGTCCTCGACGAGCATGCGAAAGGGACGAGACAGCGCGACCACATCTTGAGCGGGCATCACCTTGAGGGGCATCGCCACCCGACCGGTACGATCGGAGATGGCGATGCCGATACGCGTTTCACCTATGTCGAGCGCAAGGGCGACCACGATAGGCTACCCCAGGATGAACGAGGAGGCAGCAGACAGGGCATCGGAGATGCCGCCGGCATTCTTGCCGCCCGCCTGGGCCATCGCCGGCCTACCGCCGCCGCGACCATCGATCTTGGGGGCGATCTCCTTGATCACGTTCCCCGCGTGGAAACCCGCCGACGCGGCATCATCGGTCGCCGCGGCGAGCAGCGCAGGGGTGCCCTTCTCGGTTACGGTGGCAAGGACGCACGCGACGGGCCCGTTCACCTTCTGGCGAACGGTATCCCACACGTTGCGCAGGTCGGAAGCCTCAAGCCCGGAGAGCTCGGCCAGCACCAGCTTGTAAGACCCTGCATCGATCGCGTTATCGATGGCTGAGCCGATCGCATCCGAGCTGCCGCCCGTCAGAGCCGCCTTGAGCTTCTGGTTGGCCTCGCGCAGATCGGTCTGCAGGCCGGCGATGCGGCCAGGCACCTCGTCGATGCGGCACTTGAGCGATGCCGCCGCCTGCTCCGCGATAGCGGCGCGACCCTCGAGCCACTCGACGGCGCCCGTGCTGGTCACGGCCTCGATGCGGCGGATGTTGGAGCCGGTCGAGGATTCGGAGACGATTTTGAACAGGCCGAGCTCGGCGGTGTTGGCGACATGCGTTCCGCCGCAGAGCTCGCGCGAGAAGGGCTGCTCCTCCTCGCCGACCGACACGACGCGGACGACGTCGCCGTACTTCTCGCCGAACAGCGCCACGGCGCCGGAAGCCTTGGCCTCCTCGATGCCCATGACGCGGGTCACGACGGGCTTAGCAGCGAGAATCTCGCGGTTGACCAGGCGCTCGACAGCCTTGATCTGATCGGAGCTCAGAGCCTCGAAATGCGTGAAATCGAAACGAAGGTAGTCATGAGCGACGAGCGACCCCGCCTGGTTGACATGGTCGCCGAGGACCTCCTTGAGCGCGGCATCCAGCAGGTGCGTCGCCGTATGGTTGCGGCGAACGAGCGCGCGGCGATCGAGGTCGTAGCCGGCGAAGACGGAATCGCCCTCGGAGAGCGTGCCAGCAAGACGGCCCTCATGAACGTAGAGCCCGCCCTTGGAAACGGTATCCGCGACGATGACCTGCCCGCCATCGGCATCGATGAGGCCGCGGTCGCCCGCCTGGCCGCCCATCTCGGCGTAGAACGGCGTGCGGTCGAGCACGACCTGCACATCGCAAGCGCCTTCGGCGGTCTTGACGCGCTCGCCGTTCACCACGATGGCGAGAACGCGAGCGCCCTCGACGCTCTCATGGTCGTACCCGAGGAACTCGGTCGCGGGAAGCTCATCGGAAAGCTCGGTCCACACATCGTTGAAGGAGCCCCAGGCATCGCCCTTGGCTGCGGCACGGGCGCGGGCCTTCTGCTCGGCCATCTCGGCGTTGAAGCCGTCGATATCGACTGCATGTCCGGCGCCCTCGGCGATCTCGACCGTAAGGTCGATGGGGAAACCGAAGGTGTCGTGCAGCATGAACGCGGCCCTGCCGGGAAGCGCCTCGCCGTCGGCAAGTGCCCCGAGCTGCTCGTCAAGATAGACGCGACCGTTGTTGAGCGTGGTGGAGAAGCGCTCCTCCTCCGCGTTCACGATGCCCTTGACGAGGTTGGCGTTCTCGATGAGGTTGGGATACGCCTCGCCCATGACGTCGTTGACGGCATCGATGAAGCGGCCCAGGAAGGCGTCCTCGATACCGAGCAGGCGTCCGTGGAACACGGCGCGGCGCAGCAGGCGGCGCAGGACGTAGCCGCGGCCCTCGTTGCCGGGAAGGACGCCGTCGGAGATGAGGAAGTTCACGGAACGGGCGTGGTCGGCGATGATGCGAAGCGAACGGGAGGCTCCGGTGTAGTCGTTGTCGACATAGGTCTTACCGGAGATGTCCTCGCCGAGCTTGATGAGGCTCTGCATGACGTCGCCGTCGAAGAAGGAGCTCTTGTGCTGCATAATGGCCGCCATGCGCTCCAGGCCCATGCCGGTATCGAGATTGCGATGGGGAAGCTCGGGCATCGAGCCGTCCTCCTGGCGATCGAACTGCGTGAAGACGAGGTTCCAGAACTCCAGGAAGCGATCGCAGTCGCAGCCGGGCGCGCAATCCTCACAGCCGCAGCCCACCTCCTCGCCGAGGTCGAAATAGATCTCGGAGCAAGGTCCGCAGGGGCCGGTGGGACCGGCGGCCCAGAAGTTGTCGTCCTCGCCGAGACGGGTGATATGGTCCTCGGCGACGCCCAGGGCGCGCCAGACGTCGTAGGTCTCGTCGTCATCGGTGAAGACCGTGAAATGCAGACGATCCTTGGGGAGCTTGAACACCTCGGTGATGAGCTCGTAGGCCCAGGCGCACGCCTGCTCCTTGGTGACGCCGCCGAACGCGAAGTTGCCGAGCATCTCGAAGAAGGACGCATGGCGGCCGTCGGCGCCGATGATGTCGATATCGTTGGTGCGCACGCACTTCTGGCAGGAGCAGGCGCCGATCTCCTTCATCGTCTTCTTGCCCTGGTAATACTCCTTGAACTGGTTCATGCCGGCGTTGGCGAGCAGCAGCGAGGGGTCGTCGGGGACAAGGGACGAGGATGGGTACAGCTTGTTGCCGCGCTCCTCGAAAAACTTGAGATAGGCCGAGCGAATCTCGGCGGTAGTCATAGTCGGGTAATCAGCAGTCATGGTGAATACTCCCCTAATGTATGAAAGAAAGCCTTAGCCGTATGATTATACCGAACTCATACCGCGCGTAAGCGACTGATTTGCGGCTGCACAGAGTCCCCGAGACCCGCATCATGCAGCGCCAACGAAACGGGCCGCCGAAAGCACGCGGCTTCCGGCGGCCCGTAGCGCCATCGCGGGCGCACGACCTATTTCCCGTCGTCCTCGTGAGCGTCATCGTCTTCGCGCTCGCGAGCGCCATGGTCGGCGAAGGGAATCTTGAACACCCCCGTCGCACCCGCCTTCGGAGCGACCCCCTCGAGGAACGACAGGTTCATCCAGGGGTTGTCGAGTTTGGGCTTCGGAGCCATATTCGCCTCAGGCATCGCATCGTTATCGAGAATCTGGGACTCGGTAACGAACGTGTCGTCACCCAGGGCATCGAACGCGGGAACGGGCGTCCCATCATGGTCGAGGAACGGGGTGCCGCGGAACAGGGCGCCGTCATACGAGACGATCTGCTTGCCCGTCTTGGTCTCGTAATAGAAGATGAACAGGCTCTTCAGCACGGCCGCGATGGGCAGGGCGATGACCATGCCCATGGTCCCACCGAGCGTCGACCCCATGATGAGCGCGGTGAGGGACAGCACGGGATGGACCTGCATCGTGGACTGGTTGATCTTCGGAGCGATTACGTTGTCGGTCACGTTTTGGGAGACCATCGCGACGACCATGGTCCACACGGCCATCATCGGGCTGTAGAACAAGGCGATCAGGGAGGCGGTGATGGCCGAGATGCTCGGGCCGACCACCGGGATGATGTTCAAGATACCGGAGAGGATGCCCATCGCGGCAGCATAGGGATGACCGACGAGCGCGAAGCCCAAGAAGGCCAGCAGGCCCTGGATAAGGGAGTTGATCAGCGTCGAGCGAAGGTATCCACCGACCGAGCTGGAGACGACGGCGACCATGAGCCGGTAGTCCAAAGCACGGCTGTCGCCCAGGACCTGGCAGATCTCCTCGTTGATCCGCGGGTAATCGAGAACGAGCCAGAAAGCGAACACGAACGCGAGGAACACGATGAACACAGTGGACGCGATATTGCTCACCATGGGAACGACGCCGTCGCGGAACGTGGAAAGCAGGCCGGAAAGCACCTGGTTGAACACATCGCTCAGCGATTTCAGCAAGGAATCGAGCTGAACGGTGTTGCTCAGATGCTCGAAGACGGCATATTTGCTCTCGAGCTCGACGAGCCAGGACCCGAGCGCGGACAGCCAGGACGGCGCATCGCGAAGAATGGATGCAACCTGGGCCATGGTGAACGGGATGGCGAAGCCGAACAGGACGAGCAGCGCGACGAGCACGAGCAGGATGCCCGCGATCGCAGCGATTCCGCGGGGCAGCCCGCGCCGCTCGAGCAGGTTCACGACCGGGGACGCGACGAACGCGGCGATGGTGCCGATGGAAAGAAATAGAAGCGTGCCGGACAGGATGCCAAGCAGCTTGAGAACAGCAAAGAAGATGATGGCAGCGCCGATGACCGTCCAAACGCTTACAAAAGCCGAACGGGCCGCGCGCTCATGGTCTTCCCTGGTTGCATGCTGGTTCATCGAACTCCTCGGGGCCTAGCCCTTTTTACTCATGACCCCTTCGGGGTCGATCTTGTCCTGGATCTTCTTCAGCGTTCGCCTCAGAAGCCTGGAAACCTGCACCTGCGAGATGCCGAGCTGCTCGGCGATCTCGATCTGGGTCATACCCTGCAGGAAGCGCAGGTCGATGACCTCGCGCTCGCGCGGGGAGAACCCCTTGAGGGCCTCTTCGATAATCAAGCGGTCCTCGGTGAAATTCAAGGCGGAATCCTCGGTCGCGTAGCGGTCGAGGACGCTCGGCGCATCATCGTTGTCGGCGTTGCCCGAGCCCTCGAGCGGAACCGAGCTGTACGCCGAGGAGGATTCCATGGCCTCGAGGACCTCGTCGACGGAGGCGTCGAGATAGGCGGCGATCTCCTCGATGGTAGGCGAACGCTGCAGCTCAGTCGTAAGCGCATCGGTCGCCTGGTTCACCTTGGCAGAGAGCTCCTGCAGCCGGCGGGGAACGCGAACGCTCCAGCCCTTATCCCTGAAATGGCGCTTGATCTCGCCCAGGATGGTGGGCGTGGCATACGTGGTGAACTCCAAGCCGCGGTCGGGATCGAAGCGATCGATGGCTTTCAGCAGACCGAGATAGCCGACCTGGATCAGATCATCGAGGGGCTCGCCACGGTTCTTGAACTTGTTCGCAAGGAAGCGGACGAGGTTCATATGGGACATGACGAGCTTCTCCCGCGCATCCAGGTCCCCGTCTTCCTTGAACTTGCGGAACAGCTCGTGGGTCCTCTCCTTATCCCACGCTGTCTTACCCGAGCGAGCGGCGCGTGCCGAATCCGTCATGCGACATCAGCCTTCAGGGTAAGGACGAGGGAGCTGCTATCATCGCGCTTCTCGTATGAGTCGCAGACAGCCGTCAGGATGAGGTCGACGTAGGCCGCGGTCGGGTCGTCGACCGTAGGCTCGGCAAACGCGGCCTCGCCGAGATCGAAGATCATGGAGACATGGCTGCTGTCGTATTCGAACGTGATGTCGAAGGCACAGCCCGGGAATGAGGCGCAGGCGTATACGAACGCCTCCTCGGCGGCCATGCGGATGTCCTCGACGCGCTCCACCGACATGGAGGAGAGCATCGCCACGTTCGAAGCCGTCATGCGCACCAGGCGGGCAAGGCTGGGATCGGCGGCGACGGTAAGGATCACGGGCTCGTTAGCGCTCATCTTCAGCCTCGCCTTTGGATTCGGTGCCGTAGGTGAAATAACCGCTGTCGGCGGAGTCTTCGCTGACGTCGGTGTCATCGACGGGAGCGACCGCGGACGGCTCGGGGGCATCTTCGACGCCGGCGAGCGCACGCTCGCGGGAATCGGGGCGGCGGGTCTTCTTCCCAAACAGCTTCTGAACCTTCTCGGACGCTGCGTCCGCGATACCGCTGACGGCGCCGGATGCGCTGGAAACCGTCCCGGTCACCTCGGATACGTCGCGCAGGACGCCGTTGACCTCGATCAGGTCGGCGGAGAGGGCCTCCACCGCGACGCCCGCCTGCTTGAGCAGGGGCTCGACCTGCGAGAGCGCGGGCGCGAGATCATCGAGGGCGCCGTCGATCTTCGCGATGACGGGCCGGGCCTCGGTGATGACGTCGTTAACCTCCTCGACCGTCTTATCGAGCGATCCGACCGTCTCGCGCGCGCGACGCACCGTGACGGCCAGCTCCACAACGGCCCAGATGCCTACCAGCACCAAGGCGGCCAACAGTACCTGAATGGGATCCATCATGCCTCCCCAACGTGAACAATAAGAACGGATGCGCCGAGACGGGCGGATGCACCCGGCACGGCTATCCCCCATGGTACCCCATGGCCGGCGTCTCTATCCGAGACGCGACGCATTCGACAGCTCGTCTGCACCGTCGGTCCTCGGTGCCCGACCCGAGCGGTCGCGAGCGGACTGCTCGTAGCGCCACTCCTCCCAGCCGCGGCCGGCAGGCTTCCAGAACGCGCCCCGTTCCAGGCCTTCGGGCAGATAGCGCTGCTCGACCCAACCCTCCGGATAATCATGGGGGTACAGGTAGGGACCGTAAGCATCGGAGCCTGGACGGTGACGGTCGCGCAGGTGGACGGGGACCTCCCGCTGCCCGCTCGAGCGAATATCGGAGAGGGCCGCATCGATGGCGGCCTCGCAGGCATTGGACTTGGGGGCCAAAGCGTTGTAGATGGCAGCCTGTGCGAGGTTGATCCTGCACTCGGGATAGCCGATGACCTCCGCCGACTTGAAAGCCGCCTCGGCGATGAGGAGGGCCTGCGGATCTGCGTTGCCGATATCCTCCGACGCCTGGATCATGATGCGGCGGGCGATGAACTTCGGGTCCTCACCGGCATCGATCATACGGGCGAGCCAGTACACCGCGGCATCCGGATCGCTGCCGCGCATCGATTTGATGAACGCGGAGATGATGTCGTAGTGCATGTCGCCCGACTTATCGTAGGAGAAGCCGCGGCGGGGGTTCGCGACGCGCACGTCTTCCATCGTGATCGCATGGCGCCCGTCCTCGGGTGCGCGCGTGACGGCGATCTCGCTCGCGAGCTCCAGCGTGGTGAGCGCAGCCCTTCCGTCGCCCGCAGCGAGCATGCAGACGGCATCGACCACCTCGTCGGACATCTGGAAGCGGCCGGCGAGCCCCTGGGGCGCGTCGAGCGCGCGGCGAACCAGCTGCTCGACATCCTCGTTGCGGAGATGCTCGAGCTCCACCACGCGACCGCGGGAAAGCAGCGCCGAATTGACCTCGAAATACGGGTTCTCGGTCGTCGCACCGATCATGACGACCGTACGGTTCTCGACGGCGTGGAGCAGCGCGTCCTGCTGCGAGCGCGAGAAGCGATGGATCTCGTCGATGAACAGAATGGTGCGGCGGTCGTACATGAGGAGGCGGTGCTTCGCCTCCTCGATTTCCCGGCGCAGGTCCTTCACGGTACCCGTGACGGCGGAGACCTCCACGAACTCGCTTTTCGTGGTCGACGCGATGATGTGCGCCAGGGTGGTCTTCCCCGTTCCCGCGGGCCCGTAGAGGATGACGCTGGAAAGAACATCGTGCTCGATCGCCGATCGAAGCCAGGAGCCGGGGCCCACCGCCTTCTCCTGTCCGACGTAGTCATCGAGCGACGTGGGGCGCATGCGCACGGCGAGCGGCGCGTTCTTAAGCTGCGCGGTGCGCTGCTGTTCAGAAAACAAGGTATCCATGTCATCCATTCTATTCGAAAGCGGCGGCGAGGTTGCGGACGCGAATCGGCGCCCCCTATCGCTCGTTGATGTAGGTTCTCCTCGGCAGGGAGATCTCGGGAAACAGCTTCGTAGCCAGCTCCGTGAAATATCCATCGGTCATGCTCGCGATGTAGTCGACGACGGTCTGGTTCAAATCATCCTGCCACCGGTAGCTGCGATCATAGTGAGCCAGCGCGCACTCGATGCGCGCGATATGATGGCGGAAGATATAGCTGCCCTCGTCGCCCCGACGGAGGTCGTCGAGAAACCTGTCGTACATCAAGGCGAAGGCCGTCGACAGCACCTCGGCGCACTCCCCCTCGATCCCGCCGGCCCGGTAGATCTTGGCGTAGTTCTCCGCTTTCGCGCGGCGAATCTCGGCGAAGAGCTCCTCGCTCATCTCGATGCGATCCCTGCCATAGCTATGCTCGATGATGTCGACCGATGCACGCGAGAGAATCCACGAGTTGTAGCGGCCCCCCATACCGTCTTCGAACGCATCCTCGGCGAGCAGGCCGGCCTCGATCGCGTCCTGCCGATCGCGACCGACGTAAGCGATGATGTCGGCGATCCTGACGACGCACCCTTCCAGGGTCATTGGCCTAAGATGCCCGATCGCCCTGCCACCTTCGACGTAGCAGCGCTCAACGATATCGTCGAATTCCGAGAAGCCCTCGAGCCCGGAGAGCTCGAAGACCCGCTGCTCGTATTCGCCGTTATGCGTAAGGGCGCCATCCAACGTCTGCAATGACAGGTTGCGCCCGTAGAGGACGTCCATGACGCGCACCGAGTGCACGTTGTGGAAAAACGAGCGCCCCGTTCGCTCACGATGGACCGCGTCGAGATATCGCTCGCCAGCGTGTCCAAAGGGGGTGTGTCCGAGGTCGTGGCCGAGGCCGATCGCCTCGATGAGGTCGCAATTCAATCCGAGCGCGAACCCGATATCCCGTGCGATGCGGGCGACGAGCTGCACATGAAGGCCGCGACGGGAGAGGTCGTCGTTGCTTCTGAAGCTGAAGACCTGCGTTTTGCCCGCATAGCGCGTATACGCGGGAAGATGCAGGATCTTCTCGACATCGCGAACGAAAGCGGGCCGCCACAAGCTCCCGCGGTCGGACGGACGGTCGACGCGGCGAAGCACCTCGTCGTCGTTCGTCCGGAAGGGGTTGACCCATCCAGCCGCGCGATCGCGCTCCATGCGCTCGCATAGATCGTCGGATAAGCGAAGCGGCATGCTCTCGAGCCGCGTTCTCAATGCATTGCTCGTTGAAACCATCTTCACACCAATCATTCCTCCGAGACCACCTGAATGAACATGCGCATCATCCCACAACATGCCGACATCGCCGAATCATCCCGGCCATGCGGACGCGATCGACCATCCGAACGGAACAAGGAAGGCGCACGCGAGAAAAGGAAGCAGGGGTAGCGATGAAACGCGCGCCGCAAGGGCGCAGACCGCGAGCGCCAGCAGCGATACACCAAACGCGAACAACGCGAGCGGCGGGTCGATGAGCATGATGCCGAACAGGGCCTTGACGTCCCCCATGCCAAGACCCGCGCGGCCCGTCACGCGCCGCCAGAACAATTCGAGGCACATCAAGATGAGAAAGCACGCGGAGGCGCATAGAAGATGGGCCGCCGCCGCGCCCGGACCGTTCAGCGTGACGGACGTGCCGAATGCCGATGCGACCAAAGCCAGGGCGAGGGGGTTTGGAAGACGACGCGTTCGAGCATCGACGACGCCCGCGCAGACGAGGACGACCGCGAACAGCGCCGAAAAGCCGTAACCAAACCACGCATGCATACCGAGCAGCCTATTCGTCGACCACGAGGCAGCCCATGTTGAGCCTCCCCGTATGCTCGCCGATGACCGCCGTGGCGCCGCAGCGCGTAAAGACCCCCGCGAAGGCCCCATCGAACAGATACAGGCCCTCCATGTTCGAATACCGCGCCTCCTCCTGGTCAACAGCGCCGGCACCGCCCTCGAAGTTCACCGTGTAGAACTGCGGAGCGTATGTCTGGACCGTGCCGCCCGTACGCGCCATATGCTCCAGCGTCTCCGACCATTCCTCCTCGGTGCACTCGGAACCAGCGCGAACCCCGAGACCGTTGAAGCCGTCGCGGGGCTTGGCGATCCACCGTTCGCGTTGCCGGAACCTCGACAGGTCGCTCGAACCATCCAACATGAACGTCTCCGGTACGTGCTCGCGCACGAACGCGACCTCATCGGGGTCGAGCACCTCTTCGATCAACGGGTCGTGGAACAGGGCGAACACGGTCTTCGTCGCGCACGGCCACGTTCTGAACGCACCGACGATGGGAACGCGCCCGTCGCGCGCGCACGCGGCGAACGCCTCGACGCCGTCGCAGGGCTTGAGCTCCATATCGGAAACGACGACGCGACGCCAAACGCAGTCGATGGGACCCTGCGAATCGCTGAGGACCCCATCGCGATAGGAGAGGTCGCGAAGATCGGAGAAACGCAGGCTCGCGCCGCGCGCCTCGAATTCGGCACAGAATCGCTCGATCTCATGGACGGCGATGCTCTCGGAAAAATCGACCGCCGCGATGACCGGACGCTCCCGAGCGCCGCCGGCAGCGCGGTACGCGGATAGCACGGCGTTGACGCAGGCGCCGTAGATATCGAACGACGTCACGGCATGGCGACGAGAGAACTCGAGCCCCGTACGCGTGCGCAGATTGGCATAGGTGACCTCCGAGGTCGCGAGCATGCCCGACGATCCATCGGTATTGAGCTCGCAAAACTGGAATTCACCGGTCTCCTCGTTGAGAAAGATGTCGACGCGCGCGATCGGTATGGGCTCCTCATAGGGAACGGGGGCGAGGCAGAGCTCCTCGACCTCGGAGCTGAATCCGAAGAAATCGCGTATGCGCCGGTCGCGGGCATAGGCCTCGGTAACCTTGTTCATGATCCGACCCATCGTCTCCGCGATCCAAGCGAGATAGGAGATATCGGAACGCGAGAAGACCTTCGGAATGAAGCTCCACTGGACCGGCCCCTCGTGGTAGCAAGCCCCCCGCTCCATGAGGATGCCGTCCGCGACGGAGCGGGACGCGACGTCGCCTCCCAGCGAACGGGAGATCTCCAGATATTCGTCTTGCAGACGCAGCGAGTCGAGCGGCGCTCGGCGCGCATCATCGCGTGCGACGCAGGATAAGGGATGCGATGCGGACATTGATACCCCAATCGATCGACGGCAGGGCGGCCACCATGCCGGTTTCCATCTATAATGCCACGCTTATACCCATTCGACGGAGCGCTCCACGAGACGAGTGCGTGAAATGGCTGCAGCCCGACGCGCTGCCCGGTAGAAATCCCTATAATAGCGATGGAATCAATAAGAAGGAGCCATGATGTCCAATACCATCGATGCAATCGCAGCCCAAGCCGTCGAGCAACGTGAGCTCGAAAGCGCCTCGGCGGGCAGCGCCTGCCAGACGACCTCGTCGCATTTCGCCTACGCCCTTACCGCCGGCGTGCTCGGGGTCATAACGTTGATAGCCTTTTCCCTGATGATGATTGTATACGCCGCCCTTTCAAGCTATGTGCACACCGATGGCTTCACGACCGACGACACGTACTTCGACTATGATTACGGCTACGATGACTGGGGTTCAGATGAGCAGGACTATGACGAATGGGGTTTTGAAGACGACCTGCTCCGCCATGAATTCATGAGCTACTGAACCCGACGGGACGCCCAACCGGTTGCCTAGTGAGACGCACCGCTTCGTACTGCCGCCCGAGTAGGCGCTATTCCCATCCAACGGCAAAGAGCCCGCGCGACCAAGATCCCATCCTGGTCGCGCGGGCTCTTCGTATCTAGCGCGCCCCCTCGATGACCTCGTCAAGGGTCACGGAGACATCATGCGGCGTCGGGATCCAATCGACCTTGAGGAACAAAGCCGCCACCGTCAAGGGAATATAGGTGAACATGAACAGCGGGAACGTGAACAGATTGGCGATGATGCGCCACTTCACAGGACAGTGGATATGCCGGTACTCGGTGATCGTGGTGATGAGCCCCATGACGAAAAAGGTCCCGTACATGTAGAGCAATGTGATCAGCAGCGAGCCGATGCAGAGCTCGAGCTCCGCATCCGTCGCGAGGAATCCGTGCGAAAGCGACCCGACCACGAGGAACGTGCCGTTGGCGAGCAAGGAGATGAGGGTCAGAAGCATGCCCGGGGCGATCGTCATGAGCATGTCGTAGGCGGCGAAGCGATGATGGTGGAAAATAGACTTCACCAGATGGGAGCCATAGGTAAAGAAGACCTGGTAGAACCCCTTCGTCCACCGCATGCGCTGTTTCCAGGACGCCGACATCGTCACCGGCTGCTCGTCGTAGAACTCTGCCGGCGCATAGCCGATCTGCACGCCGTGAACGGCGCAGAAGGTTGAGAACTGGATATCCTCGGTAAGGGTGTGGAAATCCCAGCCATGCATGCCCTCGACGATCTTGGCTGAGATGAGGTAGCCGGAACCGGAGACGGCGCAGGAGGTCCCGCAGATCATGCGTGCGTTATTGAGATAGCGGGCCTCGCGCAGGAACCACGTCGCATAAGCAGCGGAGATCCACGAGCTACCGAAGTTCTTGGAGTTGCGATAGCTGGTGAGCGCGAGGTAGCCCTGGTCGAACGCATCGTTCATGATGGTGACATAATCCCTGGACAAGAGGTTATCCGCATCGAAGATGAAAAAGGCCTCATGCTTCCCCGGATATTCGCGCAGGATGCGATCGAATCCGTAATCCATGACCCAGCTCTTGCCCTTGCGCGCCAGATCGTTGCGCTCGTAGACGATTGCGCCCGCTTCGCGCGCCACCTGGGCCGTGTTGTCAGTGCAGGCGTCGGCAACGACGAAGATGTCGATCAGCTCCGATGGATAATCCTGGTCACGGATGGACCGTACGAGGTTGGCGATGACGGACTCCTCGTTATGCGCCGCGATGAAGAAGGCGTAGCGGTGCTGCTTTCGAGCACGTGGCAGCTTGACCTCGCCACGGAAAAGGCCTATCAGCAGATACACCACCTGATATGAGAAGCAGACGGTGAACAAGATGCCCAAGATGAAGTTGAAGATTACGATAGGTGCCACGGATCATCCCTACGTGTGCCGATGTTTGTTCAACGTAGTGTATCGCAGCAACTGGTTGCAGCGTACCTCTGAAGCGGGATATGCGCAAAAGGCTGATATATTCACCATCGAAGCAGATTGCCCGAGCGATCAGTCCTCGAGCAGACCGAGCTGGGGGACGATCTCGTCGCCGGCCGCGGTTCGTCCCAGGGACCGACCATGGAGCTCTTCCAAGGCGGCAGCGAGGTCCCAGGGCAGTTCATCGCGGCACTCGATGCGCTCGCCGGTCAACGGATGGTCGAATGCGACGCGCCAAGAATGAAGGAACTGGCGATCGAGGTCCAGGTTCATGCGCTCGCCGCCCTTGCCGTAGAGGGGATCGCCGACCAAGGCATGGTTGATGTGACGCATATGGACGCGAATCTGGTGGGTGCGCCCGGTATACAGATGGCATTCGACGAGCGTATACCCCTCATCCCACCGCTCGGACTCGAATCGCTCGAGCACCTTGAACGTCGTGATGGCCTGTCTCGCGAAGGGGTCGTCGGAAACGGCCATCTTGACCCGGTCGCGCGTCGAGCGCGCGATGCCCGTGTTGATGGTGCCCTCGTCCATGGCGATGTGACCATGGACCAAGGTGATATAGCGGCGGTCGAGCGTGCGCGTTCGGATGAGGTTCTGAAGCTCGCGCTGCGTGTCGTCGTCCTTGGCGGCAAGCATCAAGCCCGAGGTATCGCGATCGAGACGATGCACGATGCCGGGACGGTCCTCGCCCTGAACGGTTCCGAGGTGCTCGATGCCGCAATGGTAGACAAGCGCATTTGCCAACGTGCCCGAATCATGCCCATGAGCAGGATGGCACACCAGCCCGCGTTGCTTCGAGAGCACGATCAGATGATCGTCTTCAAACCGGATGTCCAACGGAATGGCCTCGGGAACGACCTCGCCGGGCTCGCGTTCCTCGGGAACCTCGGCAGAAATGCGGTCACCGGCCTGAACGATGTACTTCTTCGACAGGCACGCCTCGCCGTTCAACGTGATGGCGCCCGCCTCGATGAGCTTGGCGCATGCGCTCCGAGACGGCATGCCGTCTCGAGCTCCAAGATAGGCGTCGATGCGTACGCCGGCATCTTCCGCCTGGACGAGATAGTGGATATCCTGCGCCATCAGCACGCGCCCCCCTTCCGCGACGATTCCCCACCGCAACCGCAACCCTGCTCGTTCGCAGGGCTCAGGAACAGATACCCAGCGAAAGCGATGACGACACCGCACGTGATGCCGATATCGGCAACGTTGAACACGGGAAACTCGATGAACTCGGTCGCTAGGAAATCGACCACGTAGCCGAAGAGGATGCGGTCGATCGCATTGCCGATGCCGCCGCCGACCACCATGCCAAGGCCGATGACCTCGAGCTTGCTCACGGAGTGCGCCCGGAGCAGATAGACGGCGACGGCGACGCAGACGGCAAGGGCGAGCAGAACGAACAGCCATCCGCTCCCCTCTCCCAAGCTGAACGCGGCACCTCGGTTCTCGACATAGAAGAGCTTCAGGATGCCCGGCAAAAACGGTGCCTCGAACCGACTGCCAGAAAAGGGAGCGGGGTCGAGATTCACCTGAATCGCAAGCTTGCTCGCGCGGTCCAAAAGGATGAAAAGCAGCGCGACGAGCGAGGATGCGGCAATGCGCCAGCGACGACTCGGGATAAAGCGCGCACGTTCGTACCTGTTACCCAAGGCTCCCCCTTATTCTGAAATAATTGGCAGAGAAAGAGCATCGAGAAGATGCATGAAGACCGCCCGTCGGGATCCCGATCGCGTTTATGCGATAGGGATCCCGAGCGGACGGCCCGAAAGGAATGACCGAGATTTACTGCAACGCAGCGGCGCAACGGTCGCAGATGTGCGCATGCTCCCCGTGGACGCCTGTGCTCTCGCGGAAGTTCCAGCAGCGGTCGCACGCCTCGCCGCGGGCTGCCTCGATCTGGGCGGAGAACGAATCGCCCTCGGCGAGCTCGACCTCGGAGACGATGTAGAACTCGGCCAGGTCGACAGCCTTGTCGCCCGTGAGCAGGGCGTAGGCCTCCGCAGGCGCGGTGGCCTTCACGCGGACCTGCTGGCTCTTGGTGAAGGTGCCAGCAGCGCGTGCCTCCTCGATCGCCTTGGTGACCACGCCGCGCAGCTCGAGCGACGCCTCGAGGACGCCGGCGAACTCGTTTGCCTGCTCGAGCGTGATGGGGCTCTTGTACCAATCGAGCAGGGCGGCGTACTCCTGGTTGTCGCGGCACCCGGCCGGGGCGTACTCCATGGCCTCGTCGACCGTGTAGGACAGGATGGGCTGCAGGTCGCGCATGAGCATGGAGAGCAGCTCGGCCACGACGGTCTGGGCGCTGCGCATCTCGTGGCTACCGGGCTTCTCGCAGTACAGGCGGTCCTTAAGCGCGTCGAGATACACGTTGGAGAGCTCGGTAACCACGAAGTCGTAGAGCGTGCGGTATGCGCGATTGAACTCATAGCCGGCGTAGGCCTCGTCGACCTCCGCCTGCACCTGCGTGAGGCGCGCGAGCATGAGCTTGTCGAGCGGCATGAGCTCGTCGAACGCGACGCCGTCGGTCGCGGGCTCGAACTGGCCCTCGAGCACGGACAGCAGGAAGCGCAGGGTGTTGCGGAAGCGACGGTACGCATCGGAGGTGCGGGCGAGGATCTCGGTATCGCAGGCGACGTCGGTGGAGGTGTCCACGGAGGCGACCCACAGGCGGATGATGTCGGCACCCATCTCGTCGCAGATCTTGTTGGGGTCGATCACGTTGCCGAGCGACTTGGACATCTTGCGGCCCTGGCCGTCCAGGGTGAAGCCCTGGGAGATGACGGCCTTGTACGGGGCGACGCCGTTGGTGCCCACCGAGGTGAGCAGCGACGACTGGAACCAGCCGCGATGCTGGTCGGAGCCCTCGAGGTAGACATCAGCCGGGTACTTGAGCTCGGGGCGGTACTCGCAGACGGCCTTCCAGGACACGCCGGAGTCCCACCACACGTCGAGGATGTCGCGGTCGGCCTTGAGGTGATGGCCGCCGCACTTGGGGCAGACGCAGGCATCGCCGAGGTAGGACTCGGGTGCGTCGGTGAACCAGGCGTCGGAACCCTTCTCGTGGAACAGCGCGATGACGGCGTCGAGCGTGTCGTCGTTCATGATCTTCTCGCCGCAGTCGGCGCAGGTGAAGGACGGAATCGGAACGCCCCAGTTGCGCTGGCGGGAGATGCACCAGTCGGGACGCTGCTCGACCATGGCGCCGATACGGTTGACGGCGTGCTCGGGGTACCAGGAGACGTGGTTGCGCACCTGGTCGAGCGCCTGCTCGCGCAGACCGGTCTTGTCCATGGAGACGAACCACTGGTCCGTCGCGCGGAAGAGCACCGGGTTCTTGCAGCGCCAGCAGTGCGGGTAGCTATGGGTGATCTTCACCTCGGCCACGAGCATGCCGCGGTCGCGCAGGAACTGGATGATGTGCGGATTGGCCTCGTCGGTGTCCATGCCGGAGAACGGGCCGCCGGCGCCGAACTCCTCGCCGTTGTAGAAGCGGCCGTCGTCGTCGACGGGCATGCAGACGTCCATGCCCTCCTTCATGCAGACGTAGTAGTCGTCGACGCCGTGGCCGGGCGAGTTGTGGACGATACCGGTACCGTCCTCGGTGCCCACGTAGTCGGCCAGCAGCGCCACGCCCTCGACCCCGTCGAAGACGGGCTGCTTGTAGTGCAGGTGGTCGAGGACCTCGGCGGGGACCTCGTACGGCTTGCCATCGACCATCACGGGCGTAACGTCCCAGCCGGCGATGCCGCACACCTTCTCGGCGAGGTCCTTGAGCATGATCTCGGCGCGGCCGTCGTGCTCGATGGCGGTATAGATGGCCTCGGGCTTGAGCGAGACCGCCTGGTCGGACGGGATGGTCCAGGGGGTGGTGGTCCAGATCACGAAGTCCACGGGGCCGTCAAAGGACTCGAGGCCGGCAGGCTTGCTCGTGAGCTCGAAGCGCACGTAGATGGACGGGCTCGTCTCGTCGCCGTACTCGATTTCGGCCTCGGCCAGCGCCGTGTGGCAGTGCTTGCACCAGTGAACGGGCTTATGGCCGCGATAGACCATGCCGCGATCGAACATGGCCTTGAAGGCCTCGATGTCAGCCGCGTCGTGCTGATGGTAGAGCGTGAGGTACGGGTTATCCCAGTCGCCCAAGACGCCCAGGCGCTTGAAGCCCTCGCGCTGCAGGTCGATGTTCTCGACGGCGAACTGGTTGCACAGCTCGCGAATCTTCGCGACGCTCGTCTGGTTGAACTTCTCCGTGCCGAGTTTCTCCTCGACCTTGTGCTCGATGGGCTGGCCGTGGCAGTCCCAACCGGGGACGTAGGGGGTCTCATAGCCCTGCATCGCCTTGTAGCGGTTGATCATGTCCTTGGCGATCTTGTTCATCGCGTGGCCCAGGTGGATGGGGCCGTTGGCATACGGAGGACCGTCGTGCAGCACGAACTTCTCGTGGCCCTCGTTCTTCTTGAGCATGAGCTCGTAGACGTGGTTCTGCTGCCAGCGCTTGAGGCGCTCCGGCTCGCGCTGCGCCAGGGCCGCCCGCATGGGGAACTTGGTCTTGGGCAGGTTCATGGTCTGCTTGTACTCGTTTGCCACGAATACCCCCTTCTCGTTATGGACGCATGAAAAAGCGCCCGTCCTAGCTCAAGCTGGGACGAAGCGCCTCTGGATGCGGGAAGCAGGCCCGCAGGTGCGTTTCGCTATACCACCCAGCTCAAAGGATCGTGCTTTGGCACTCCCCCGTACTCGGCTGGCCTGTGACGACGGCCATCCCGGCGGTGTCTACTGAGCTGGTTGCAGCAGCCGTTCGGACCGCGGCTCCGGGGTGATTTTCGAATCGGTCGCACGCACCCGGATCACACCTTCCCGAGCTCTCTCCGCCGTGCGGGTCCAACCTACTCGTCCCCATCAACGCCTATGGTTTGCCATGATAGCACGCGGGACGCAAATCCGAACCCGCTGCATCATAATCTTCCTTCAACGGATACACTTGAGCGGCGCTCCCTGCTGCAGGGGCTGGACGAAAGGACTGACACGAATGCGTCTTTCCCGCTATGGATGCGTATGAGATATCAACGTATTGAAGGCGTGCCGCGGATACGTCACTACACCTCGGACGCATCGACCAGCCTGACGCCCGCCGCAGCGAGCGCCTGGGCAAACAGGCCTTTGCCGGAAACGAGCGTGCCGGTGAACGTGCCGTCGTAGACGTGGCGGACGCCGCAACTGGGACTTCGCGACTGCAGCACGGCAGCCGCGAGCTCTCCGGATTCGATCGCGGGCGCTATTCGCGCCATCTCCGCCGCGACACCCGACCGGTATGCGGCGTCCACGCTTTCGCCGAGAACGTTGACGACCTCGCCATCCACGATCTCCGCGGGCGGACGCGGCGTAGGAAGGCCGCCCGCAACCTCCGGGCATACGGGAATCACCTCGATATCGGGATGGGCGCGCAACGCCTCCAGCAAGCGTTCGCAGCGGTTGCTACCACCGCTGTACTTGCAGTTCTCTCCGAGCAGGCAAGCGCTCACCACAACCTTCACGACAGCACCCTCCCCATATTGACGACAACCTCACGTTAACACTCTTTTTCAGGATTCGATACGAAAACGAGGCCCGCAGGCGCCGACCTAGAATATCACGAGCACCACATCGTCAAGGAGGTCACATGCGCACCATTCAAATGAGCAGCTATACCGTCGGTGAAGATTGCTTCGAGGCGATTCCCGCGGCACTTTCCCCTTATCGGGCAAAGACCGTCGTCCTGGTAGGCGGTCGTCGCGCCCTCGCGGCCGCGGCCCCGGGCATCCGCGCAGCGCTCGACGACACGGACGTGCAGATTATCGATGAGATCGTCTACGGAACCGATTCGACCCAATCCGCCATCGACGCACTCGTGGAAAACCCGGCCTTCCGCGCGGCCGACGTCGCTTTTGCCATAGGCGGCGGCAAGGCGATCGACACGGTGAAGACCGCCGCCAAGGAACTTGACAAGACCGTCTTCTCCGTCCCGACCATCTGCTCCAACTGCTCGAGTGCCACCGCGATCGCCGTGGTCTACAACGACGACCATTCCCTCAAGGGCTATGCCTACCCCGACGCGCCCGCGCACATCTTCATCAATCCCGCGATCATCGCCGCGGCACCCGAAGAATACTTCTGGGCCGGAATCGGCGATGCGCTCTCCAAGCAACCGGAGGTCGAGTATGCCACCAGCGGCGGCGGCCTCACCCACACCGGCGCTCTCGGCCTTGCCCTGGCCCACACCTGCACGGAACCGCTCATGACCTTTGGCGAGCAGGGGCTCGCCGACGTGCGCGCGAGCCGCGCGAGCGAGGCCGTGAAGCAGATCGCGCTCGACATCGTGGTCAACACCGGCTACGTCTCCAACCTCACCAACCAGCCGGACTTCTACTACAACTCATCGCTCGCGCACGCATTCTATAACGCCACGACGGGCATTCCGCGCGGCAACCGTCCGTACCTGCATGGCGAGGTCGTCAGCTTCGGCGTGCTCGTACTGTTCGCCTACATCGGAGACACCGAGCAACTCGAGCGGTACGCGGCCTTCAACAAGAAGCTCGGCTTACCCGTCACGCTCGCGGAGCTCGACCTCGACGAAAGCCATCTGGACCGCATCGCGGAGCTCGCCCGGAACACCAACGAATGGAAACAGGGCAATCCCGAGCCCTTTACGACCGCGGCCTTCATCGAGGCCATCAAGACGGCTGACGCCTTCGGCAAGACCCTGGCGTAGCGCCCCCAGCATCCCCGCGTTCGAAACAACGAAGCGCCCGCCGGCTCGATGCCGACGGGCGCTTCGCATTGCTATGGGCAGCTGCGCGTTCTCAGGCCGGATGCGCCGCCCGAACCGATCCCATGCACCGCGATGGGCGGAACAGGAAGCCCGTTGGCTACTGCTCGCGGATGCGCAGATAGATCTGGCGCGCGCCCGATTCGCCTGCGGGCTCATCGAACTCGTAGACGCCGAGCGACTTCAAGAACGGGCGAAGCTTCTTGAACCCGTAATTGCGAACATCGAAATCGGGCAGTCGCTTCGCAAGCTGGTCTCCGAGCTTTCCCAGGCCGACCCATCCGTCGTCGTCCGAGAACTTGTCGATGATGGCATTCACGGTCTCGCGGATCATCCTCATGTGCCTGCGGCGATCCGCCTTGCTCATCTCTCCGAAGGCGAGCTCGGCGTCCTGCTCGTCTAGGAACTCCTCGTCCTCGAGCTCGGCGCCAGCGTCCTCGAGATCACCGGCGACCTTATCGGCGCCCTCGCTGGAAGCATCGACGGGAAGGGCGCCTCGATCACCCGGTCGGCGCCGCGGCCTCGCCAGGACCTCGGGGCAGTCCAAGACCTCCATCTCCTCTTCGATATCGTCGGAAGCGCTATCTTCCGATGACACGGGAGCCTGCTCGGTCTTGGCGCGGCTCGCCTTTCGCCCGCCGCGCCTGCCGCGGCGACGGCGACGGGGGGCGTCCGGGACCTCGCCATCCTCGTCCTCGTCGGCGTCATCCTCCTCGGCCTTCCGAGCGGCATACAGCAAGTCGAGGTACTTGAATTGATTGCACGCGGCGATGAAAGGCCGCGGGGTCTTCTGCTCGCCCATACCGATGACGACCATGCCGCTCTCGCGAAGCCGCGCGACGAGTCGGGTGAAATCCGAATCGGAACTCACGATCGCGAATCCGTCGACGGTCCCCGAGTACAGGATATCCATCGCGTCGATGATCATGGCGGAATCGGTCGCGTTCTTTCCAAAGGTGTAGCTATATTGCTGCATGGGTGTGATCGAGTTATCGAGAAGGCAGCTCTTCCAGCTTGCAAGACGCGGGCTCGTCCAATCTCCGTAGATGCGCTTATAGGTCGCGACGCCGCTGTTCGCCACCTCCTCGAGCACGATCTTGATGTACTTCTCGGATACGTTGTCCGCATCGATAAGAATCGCGAACTTGAGGTCGGTATCGTTATTCATAAAAAGGCAGCCCTTCGTTTCTTGATGTACTGGACCAGATGATACCCAATGCCGTCTCCGAGCGCTGCGCCAACATTCGAGAGCGCCGCAATCACGCGGCCGAAACCCCGGCGACACAAATTCACCGGCGCATAAAGGCCACCCCGCCTCCCATGCCATCAAAGGTTGCGCAAGGCACCGAGGCATGGAGACGGGGTGGTCCGGAGGAATGAGATGCGAATCGGAGTTACTCCGCAGATCCCGCATTCGGCATGAGGGGATTCTCCCGCGTGAGCAGCCTCATGAACTCCTCGCCCGTGATGGTCTCCTTCTTGTAGAGATAGTGCGCGAGCTCGTGGAGCTTGAACTTGTTCTCCTTGAGGATCTGCATGGCGCGCTCATGCGACTCGGTGATGAGCTTGAGCACCGCGTCGTCGACGCGCTCGGCCGTACCGGGCGCGCACGTAAGCGAGGTATCCTGGTTGAGGTAGGCGTTTTGAACCGTACCGAGCGCCATCATGCCGAACTCCTCGGACATGCCGAAGCGCGTGATCATGTTGCGGGCCAGCTTGGTCGCCTGCTCGATATCGTTCGCGGCACCCGTTGTCATCTCTCCGAAGATGAGCTCCTCGGCGGCACGGCCTCCACAGTAGACGGCGAGCTTGTCCAGCACCTCCTGTTTGGTAGTGAGGAATTTCTCATCGGCCTCGACCTGCATCGTGTACCCGAGCGCTCCGGACGTGCGCGGCACGATGGTGATCTTGGTCACCGGCGCCGACTCGGTCTGGCTCGCTGCGACGATGGCGTGGCCGATCTCATGATAGGAGACGACCTGCTTCTCATGATCGGACAGCACCGTGGACTTACGCTGCTGGCCAGCGATGACGACCTCGACCGATTCCTCGAAGTCCTCCTGCGTCGCCCGCTTGCGGCCCATGCGGACAGCACGCAGGGCACCCTCGTTGATGATGTTCGCCAGATCGGCTCCGGATGCACCGGGGGTGGAACGGGCGATCGCGGACAAGTCGATCGGCGGCTCAGTCTTGACGTCCTTGGAGTGGAGCTCGAGGATGGCCTTGCGGCCTGCAAGGTCCGGCAACTCGACGGGAACGCGGCGGTCGAAGCGGCCGGGGCGGAGCAGAGCGGGATCGAGGCTGTCGGGGCGATTCGTCGCCGCCAGCACGACGATGCCCTTCTGGTTATCGAAGCCATCCATCTCCGTAAGGAGCTGGTTCAGCGTCTGCTCGCGCTCGTCATTGCCGGAGAACCCGCCGCCATCGCGCTTCTTGCCAATCGTATCGATCTCGTCGATGAAGACGATGCACGGCGCCTTCTCCTTGGCCTGCTTGAACAGGTCGCGAACCTTCGCAGCTCCGCGGCCCACGAACATCTCGACGAACTCGGAGCCCGAGATGCTGAAAAACGGAACGCCCGCCTCGCCGGCGACGGCCTTGGCGAGCAGCGTCTTGCCCGTGCCCGGAGGGCCGACGAGCAGGGCGCCGCGCGGAAGCTTCGCGCCGATATCCTCATAGCGCTTGGGATTCTCGAGGAAGTCGACGACCTCCTTGAGGGATTCCTTGGCCTCCTCCTGGCCAGCGACGTCTTTGAAGGTAACGCCCACGTCCTTGGACGCCACGATGCGGGCACCGGACTTGCCCAGGCCGCCGCCCATGCCGCCGAATCCGCCGCCGCCGAAGTTCATGGAGGGGTTATCGTCCCCCATGGCCTTCTTCATGCGGCGGTTGAGCCACCAGCCCGCAAGGAAGAAGATGGCGATGGGAAGCACGACGGTGAGGAGGATATAGGTCATATAGCCCGAATTCTGATTCGGGATATCGACGGTGGTGTCGGCGCCGGACTCGCGGATAAGGTCCCAGATGCCGCTGTCGGTCGTGGGAACCGTGGTGCTATACGCTTTATCCTTCTCACCCTTGAGCATGTAGAGCGCCTGCGAGGAGGCATCCTGGGTGTAATCGACCTGGCTCACCTCCTTGCTCTCAAGCTTCTCCACGAACGTGGAGTAGCTCGCGGGCTCGACCTGTACCTGGTTCCTCATGCTGGGGAACAGCAACTGGCTCATGACCAGGTACACGACGAACGCGATGAGCACGTAGAGGATCATATTCCTTCTGCGCTTGTGATCATCCATTTCCATATACCAAACTCCGTCCATACGGCTGATTCAATGGTGTAATAGTACCCACAGACCACTTACGTAGACCAACAGATACTTAAGGAGTCCCTAAGATGCGAGAACTCGACCAGGGAATGGTGCAGATCTATACCGGAGACGGCAAGGGCAAGACGACGGCGGCGCTCGGCCTGGCGTTTCGCGCGAAGGGCTACGGCCTCAACGTCCTCATGCTGCAGTTCGCCAAGAAGCTGCACTGCGCCGAGCATGACGCCGCCGAGCGCTTCGGGCTACCGATAATGCAGGCGACCCGCGACACGCCCGAATCATGCGCCAGGCAAATCCTCGAGATGGCACGGCTCGCACTCGGTATCGAGCGCGGTCACGCGACCGCAGATACCGCGCTGCCCGTGTCGACGCCCGTAGACGTCCTCATACTCGATGAGCTCGGCGAGGCGATGCGTCGCGGCTTCGTAGCGCGCGAGGACGTCGAGCAACTCATACGGGAGAAGCCCGCCCGAACGGAGCTCGTCCTCACCGGACGCGGGTTGCTGCCCCTGTCAGACCTCGCCGACCTCGTCACCGAGATGCGCTGCGAGAAGCACTACTTCGACGAGGGCGTCTTGGCGCGCAGGGGGATCGAGTACTAGGCCGCCTGAACAACGCGGCCAGCGAGAGCTACAGCTGCACCTCCAGCCGTCCGGCCCTCTCCTCGGCGTGGGCGAGCCAGCGCCCCCAATGATGGTAGGCGACGAACAGGCCGGCGGTGAGGATCCATGTAACGGGATAGACCAGCAGCATGGTCTCGATCGTATGGTGCATCGGCACCACGACGAGCAACCAGATCACGCGGAACACGCAGGTACCGACAATGGTGAGCAGCATGGGGCGGAAGCTCTCCCCCGATCCGCGAATCGCACCCGACGTGTTGTCCACGATGGAATAGAAGAAGTAGAACGGCGCGATGAAGTGGACCATCTTGGCCGTATAGCCGGTAACGGCGGAATCATCGATGAAGATGCCCGCAAGCGGCTCGACGAACAGAACGAGGAACAGCGATAGCGATCCCACCAGGAACACGGTGATCAGCAGCGAGGTATGGTACCCCTTGCGCATGCGCTCGTAGTTGCGCGCACCGAAGTTCTGCGCCGAGAACGTGGTGATGGAGACGCCGAGGGCTTCCGTGACCATCCAGACGATGGCATCGAGTCGACCCGAGAGCCCCCAGCCCGTCACGGCATCGACGCCGAAGGTGTTCACCGTCGACTGCATGATGATGTTCGACACCGAGTACACGCTCGCCTGGATGGCGAGCGGCAGGCCGCACGACAGCATCGAGCGGCAGATGCGCGGATCGATCGCGATCTTGCGGGGATCGAGGCGCCATGCACCCTCCGCACGCATCAGGCGCCGCAGCACGCAGCAGCAGTTGATGAAGATGGTCGTAGCGGTCGCGATGCCGCATCCGAGCGCTTCGAGTCCCAATCCGGCGACGAGCACCAGGTCGAGAAGCACGTTGATCACGCATCCGCTCGCGATGATGATCGCGGGAGCCCGCGTATCGCCCACGGCGCGCAGCAAGGCGGTTCCCATATTGAGGAGCAGCGCGAAGACCATGGCGCCGAAATAGCAACGCGAATAGGCGACCGCCTCCCACATGAGCTCC
This sequence comes from uncultured Collinsella sp., assembly GCA_900548365.1. GTDB lineage: Bacteria > Actinomycetota > Coriobacteriia > Coriobacteriales > Coriobacteriaceae > Collinsella. Next base: position 92,577 of record URKM01000001.1, read on the forward strand.
TGAGGAGTCTCCATGAACGCAAGGATCTGCGGCATGAACGCGACGCCGCCGATAGAGATCACCAATCCGAGCGCCAGGGCGATGGCTATAGCCGTATGGATGGACCGGGATAAGCGCTCGTCGTCATGTGAGCCGAAGAACTGCCCGGTGATGACGGCGCAACCGGCGCCCATGCCCACCGAGAAGCCCACCGCGAGCTCCGAGAGGCTCATCGTCGCCTGGATGCCGCCGAGTGCAAGTTTACCGCCGAACTGGCCCACGATGAACGCGTTGATCAGCGCATGGGACTGCTGGAAGAAGGAAGCGAAGAAGATCGGTACGCACAGCGCCAGCAACTGGCGCCAGATAACGCCCCGTGTCACGTCGATAGAGCCCGACGACCCTCGCTTTCCCATATGCACTCCCCCGTATCCCATATTGCAGCATATAGATCGCATCGTATGCAATCCCCCGCATGAAGGGTACGCCCTCGCATCGCAAGACACAAGGGCGCGGAAAGACAATCTATGAACGGAGGGTAAACGACGACGAATCGTTAGAACCTACCCGGTCGATACCGATAACCGTTATCGACGTGAGGGCAGAGCTGCCAGAAAGCCACCGCGGAAGCGGCTGCCACGTTCAACGAGTCGACGCCATGCGCCATCGGGATGCGGATGGCCCGGTCGCATCCGTCGATCGTGCGGCCTCCCAGCCCCTGCCCCTCGGTGCCCATGAATATCGCCAGGCGGTCGACCTCGAGCAGGGAGGGGTCATCGAGTGAGACCGAATCATCGGTAAGGGCCATGGCCGCGCACGTGAAACCAGCTTGCTTGAGAACGGAGAGCCCGTCGGCAGGCCACGTGCCGGCATCGGTCCCCAGGCGCGTCCAGGGAACCTGGAAGACGGTGCCCATGCTCACCCGGACCGCACGGCGGTAGAGCGGGTCGCAGCAAGTAGGGCTGACGAGGATTCCATCGACGTTGAGCGCAGCCGCGCTGCGAAAGATGGCCCCCACGTTGGTGTGGTCGACGATACCCTCGAGGACGCAGACGCGAACGGGACGGCCCTCCGAGCGGTCGCACAAGGCGGACAGGAACTCGGAAGCGGGCACCAGCGGCGGACGGCGCATCGCGCACAGCGCTCCGCGCGTAACCGAGAAGCCGGTGAGCCGCTCCATCAAAGCCATCGAACCCGTGAAAACGGGAATCGGCTCCGGAGCACCGATCTCGTCGATCATGGGGAGCAGCGTATCGAGCCAGCGCTCCCCCATAAGGAAGCTCACCGGCTCGAGGCCCGCGTCGAGGGCGCGCTCGATCACCTTGGCGCTCTCGGCGATGAAAATCCCCTTTTCGGGTTCGAGGACGCTGCGGAGCTCGCGCTCCGTCAGCTTGGTGTACGCGACGAGGCGCTCGTCATCGAGCGACTCGATCGGGATGACCTGGTAGCCCATTCCCTATTCGCCCGTCTCGACTTCGTCGCTCGAAGCCTTGTCCGAAGACCCGTCCGCCGTCGAGCGCGGCTCGGATCCCTGTTGTGCGGACGCCTTGCGAGCGATCTTCCGGGCCGAGCGCTTGATATTGGCCATAAGGCCACCGGCGGGATGCGCCTGGGCCCAAGCAGCGCGCTTACGGGCCTGCTCGTATTGGTCGATGATGATATCCCCGTACTCATCCATAAGGCGCTGGTAGTGGGCAACGGCCCCCTGGATATCCTCATCGTTTGGACGATCTTTCCAAACGCCGCCCATGAACTTGTACGGTCCCCAGGTATCGTAGCCCAGGCAGCCAAAGGACGTGAGGAAGTTAGCCTTGCGCATGCGGCACAGCCCGTCGATGTCCTTGCCGTACCATTTATCCTTGCCGCCATAGGTCATGAGGGCGAAGACCTGCTGGCCCTCGCACAGCGTGTTGGCGAGAACGCGGGCCAGGTCCGCATCGATCTTGCCGTAATAGATACCAGTGCCCACGCCGACCAGCGGATACTCGGAGAGATCGGGGTACTCGTTCTTCCCCAGCGTGGCCACATCGATCGCCTCGACCTCAGGAAACGCGTTAACGACGGCATCGACCAGCTTCTTGGTATTGCCGTGGTGCTTCGAGCGATACAAGATCATGGTTTTCATGGAAGAGGCCCTTCAACATAGCCGGGTCCCAGCGGACCCGGCGCATTCGCAAACCAATTTTATAATACCCCACGAATAGGAGGATTAGCCCGTTATATACCAGGCAGCACGGCGGATGCGCCTCGCCGCCCTCGCACGCCGGCGATGCGCGGCAGTCCGGCCGGGGCCCCGCGCAGTCGATCGGGCAAGCGCCCGCCCGGCTACTCCCCTGCGCCCCCGACGCGGTGGTAGGTCGCGAAGCTGTAGAACACACCCTCATCGCCCTCTCCCTCACCCACCTGCTCGGTATCGGTCTCTTCAAGAAGGCACCAGGAGGCGTCGTCATCCAGGTTCGGAAAGAACGCATCGGCGGGGCGAATGCAATGGTTCTTCGTAACGACGGCGGTCGAGCACAGCGGAAGAAACTGACGGTAGACCTGCGCCCCGCCGATCACCCACGCCTCGTCCTCGTCCGCGATGCGCTCCAGGGCCTCCTCGGCCGATCGAACGACCTCGACGCCCGACCGATGGAACAGCGGGTCGCGTGTGAGCACGATATTGCGGCGATCCTTCAACGGCTTGCCGCCGGGAAAGCTGTCGAGCGTCTTACGCCCCATGATCACGGCGTGCCCCCTGGTCATACGGACGAAATGACGCATATCGGCCTTGTTGGCGACCACCATGTCACCGGCCCGCCCGATGCCCCAGTCGTCGCACACCGCCACGATCGCCTTCAGTTCGCAATTCATAGCGCTTCTACCTCCTTTTGACGTCCCACGGCGTTACACGGCTATAGGGATGTTCTTAACCTGCGGGCCGTGCTGGTAATCCTCGACGATGAGGTCGTCCGTCGTGAAATCGTAGAAATTCGTGACAGCCGGATTGAGGGAGACCTTGGGAGCGGGGTACTGCGGGCGCTCGATGAGCTCGCGCACGATGTCGACATGACGGTCGTAGATGTGCGCGTCGACGATCACATGCAGCAGCTCGCCGGCGACCATGCCGCAGTGGCGGGCGACCATCATGAGCAGGATCGCATACTGGCACACGTTCCAGTTGTTGGCGGCGAGGATATCCTGGCTTCGCTGCATGAGAACCATGTTGAGCACGGGTTTGTCGCAGGCGGGGTCCGCCGTCACGTTATACGTCACGCTATATGCGCACGGATAGAGATGCATCTCGGATAGATCTGAGAACGTGTACATGTTGGTCATGATGCGACGGGAATAAGGCGTATGGGTCAGATCGTAGAGGACCCGATCCATCTGGTCGAAATCGCCTTCTTTGTAGTGAGACTTCTGAGCGATCTGGTATCCATAGGCCTTACCGATCGAACCCGACTCATCCGCCCATTGATCCCAGATGTGGCTGTTCAGGTCGGCGATGTTGTTGGACTTCTTCTGGTAGATCCAAAGCACCTCGTCCATCGCGGATTTCAGCGCCGTACGGCGCAAGGTGAGCGCGGGGAACTCCTCTCGAAGGTCATAGCGGTTGGTGACCCCGAAATTCTTGATGGTGTATGCGGGCGCCCCATCCTCCCATACGGGCCGGACCTTCTCGCCCTCGGTCGTCGTCCCGTGCTCAAGGATGTCGCGGCACATCGCGACGAATATCTCATCCGCTTTGCTCATCCCCGCTCCTCTCTCGCTCCATTGTCGTACCGTTGCATGACGGCGTGCGTACCGAACGTTCACACGAGCATGCTATACCCATGGGCTCGGTAGCACCGCCACCGCATGCAGGCATGCACAGCATGCCCAGATATGACGAAGAGGGCCCGCCGCATGCGACGGGCCCGTAACCCTACCGATAAGGCAGATGCCTTCAGCGCGGCTAGCGCTTGTTGCGCATCTGCTGCTCCATAGCGCGGAGCATATCCATGTCGCCGCCACCGGAACCGCCGGCGAAGGGATTGCCCCCGCCCATGAGCTGGTTCATGTTCATGCCGCCCATGCCGGGGATGCCGGGCATGCGCATCTTCTTGCCCTTCTTGCCCTTCTTCCCCTTCTTGCCGCCGGCCATCTGCTGCGTCATCGAGCGCATCTTGCCCATCATCTTGTTCATCTCGCCCCACTGCTTCATCAGCGCGTTGACGTCGGCGGGCGTAGTGCCCGAACCGCGGGCGATGCGAGCGCGGCGCTGGCCGTTGATGATGCTCGGCTTCTCGCGCTCCTCCTTGGTCATGGACATGATCATCGCCTCGTTGCGCTCGAACACGCTCTCATCGAGGTTTCCGCCCATCTGGTTGAGGGCGCGTTGACCGCCGGGGAGCATGCCGAGGATGCCCTTCATGCCGCCCATCTTCTTGACGGCGCGCATCTGCTCGAGCATATCGTTCATGGTGAAGCCCTCGCGCAGCATGCGCTCAGCGGCCTCGATCTGCTCGGCGTCGGCCATCTCCTGGGCCTTCTCGATGATGCCGATGACATCGCCCATGCCCAGGATGCGCTTGGCCATCCGCTCCGGGTTGAAGACCTCGAGCGACTCGGGCTTCTCGCCCATCGAGACGAACTTGATGGGTTTGCCGGTCACCTGGCGTACCGAGAGCGCGCCGCCGCCTCGGGCGTCGCCGTCGAGCTTGGAGATGATGACGCCGTCGAAATCGGTGCGCTCGGCGAAGGTGGACACGACGTTGACGATATCCTGGCCCGTCATCGCATCGACCACCATGAGGACCTGGTCGGGTTTGACGGCCTTCTTGATGTCGACGGCCTCCTGCATCATCTGCTCGTCGATCTGCAAGCGGCCGGCGGTGTCGACGATGACCACGTCGCGCATGTGGTCGACGGCCTCGCGAATGGAGGCGCGGGCGATCTCGACCGGGTTCCTGCCATCGCCGCGGAAGACCGGCACGCCGATCTCCCCACCGAGCGTTGCCAGCTGGTCGGCGGCAGCGGGTCGATAGACGTCGCAGGCCGCGAGCAGCGGGCTCTTGCCCTGCTTCTTCAGCAGATAGGCCAGCTTGACGGCCGCCGTGGTCTTACCGGAGCCCTGCAGGCCAACGAGCATGATCACGTTGGGTATGCGGCTGGAGAGCACGAGCTTGCTCTCGGTGGCGCCCAGCAGCTCGATGAGCTCGTCCAAAACGATCTTGACGACGTTTTGCGCCGGAGAGAGCGAATCGAGGACCTCGGCGGTCATGCAGCGATCCTTCGTCTTCGCGACGAAGTCCTTGACCACCTTGTAGTTGACGTCTGCCTCCAGCAGCGCCATGCGGATATCGCGCATGGCGGACGTGATATCCGCCTCGGTGAGCTTGCCCTTCCCGCGAAGGCGGTCGAACGTATCGTTCAGGCGATCGGATAGGCTGTTAAACATGGGTCCTCCCCAACTCATAGATCGAATGGCATCGGGCACGGGCCCGTATCGCGCCTCGAGGCGTATCGCATATCGCTACGAGGCGCTCCTTGGCAATGCTACTCCCCGCCCACCAGCGCGCGGGCGAAATCATCGGCATCGAATTCCTGCAGGTCCTGAACCTGCTCGCCCACGCCGACGCGGTAGATGGGAAGTTTGAGCCGCGACGCGACCGCGAGGGCGATGCCGCCCTTCGCGGTGCCGTCGAGCTTGGTCATGATGATGCCGTCGAGACCGAGGGCCTCGTTGAACTCGATGGCCTGGTTGAGGCCGTTTTGCCCCGTAGCCGCATCGATGACCAGGACCACGTGGACGGCCATGGGCCCGCGCTTCATCTGCTCGGCGCGCTTCCGGGTAACCTTGACGACCTTAGCGAGCTCGCGCATGAGCTCGGGCGAGGTATGCAGGCGGCCGGCCGTATCGATGAGGACGAGATCGCTTCCCAAGCGGTCGGCCTCGTCGAGAACGTCGTAGCACACGCTCGCGGGATCGCTGCCGCGCTCGCGCTTCACCACCGGGACGCCGGCGCGGGTGCCCCAGACGTCGAGCTGCTCGATCGCGGCGGCTCGGAAGGTGTCGGCGCTGCCGATGACGACCCGCTTGCCGCGATGGGCCATGTCGCTCGCGATCTTACCGACCGTGGTCGTCTTGCCCGCGCCGTTGATGCCGACGAACAGGACGCAGCTCGGCGTGTCGCGGAAGATATCCCCATCGGGGCGCACGAAGACCTGGGCGAGGCGCTCGGAGAGGGCGCGCCGGAGCTGGCGCGCGGTCTTGAGGTTCTTGCGAGCGGCCTCGTCGCGAAGGTCATCCGTGACCTTCATCGAGATCTCCGCCCCCATATCACCCATGACCAGCGTATCTTCCAACGTCTCCCAGAAGTCCTCATCGACCTCGCCACCGAAGTAGAAGACCTCGTTGAGCGCTTCACGGCTCCGCTCGAGCCCGCGGGACAAAGCATCGAAGAATCCCATTTATGCATTCACGACCTTTCCGGTTTCGCGATCAAGTTTCTGACTAACCACACGGCTCACGCCGTCCGCCTGCATCGAGACGCCGTACAAGACGTCGGCCTCCTCCATGGTCCGGCGCTGATGGGAGACGACCAGCAGCTGCGTGCTCTCGCGCAGGACGTTGATGGCTCCGATCAGCTTGGAGAGGTTCGAGTCGTCAAGCGCGGCCTCCACCTCGTCGAGCACGTAGAACGGCACGGTGCGCGTGCGGTAGACGGCAAAGAGCAGCGCCAGGGCCGTGAGGCTCTTCTCGCCGCCGCTCATCAGCATCATCTTGGTGATGCGCTTGCCGCGCGGCTGGGCGACGACCTCGATTCCCGTGTCGGCGGGATGCTCGGGATCGGTCATCTCGAGATGAGCCTGCCCGCCCGGGAACAGCATCGAGAAGACCTCGCGGAAGTTCTCGTCGACCTTCTCGAACGTCACGAGGAACTGCCGGCGCATCTTGCGATCGATGGCGGACGTGATCTTGGTCAACGCCTTGCGCGCGCTCTCAAGATCCGCAAGCTGCGTCTCGACGTAGTCCGCACGCTCCTTGAGCCGCTCGTACTCCTCGAACGCGACCTGGTTCACCGGCCCGAGGTTGTTGATCTGGCGGGCGAGGGACGCGAGCTCGCGCTCGGCGGCGGCGCGGTCGGTGGGCGCGGGAAGCTGCAGGGCCTCCTCCAGCACCGTCTCGCCGTCGGCGGTGATGGACTGGACGGCATTTTCGACCTGGACCTCGAGTTTGCCGCGAGCCACGCGGGCATCGTTCACCTGCACATTCGCAGCTTCGACCTCGGCTTTCGCGCGCATGACCTCGGCCTTGGCGTCCTCGATGGTCTTCTTGAGGGAAGCGGAATCCGCCTCCTCGAGGGACGCCTGGTCGCGCAAGCGCGCGGCCCAGTCCATAGCGCGCTCCGAAAGGGCCTCGTAGCGGTTATGCAGGGGATCGACGCGCAGCCTGAGCACCTCGAGCGAGCGGGATGCCTGCTCGGTCGCACTGATGCGCCGGTCGATCCCCTCGAGGCGCCGCTTCAGCTCGGGCTGGCGGGCGGAAAGGCTCCGGAGGCGCTCCTTGGACTGCGCAAGGCGAACCTTGGCGTCCGCGAGCTTCCCAGCGGCCTCGCTATCGTCATGGCGCACGCGGTCGAGCTCGTCGGTCGCGTCCGCGATCTGCTCGGCCAGGGAATCCAGTTCGGCGCGGGCAGCATCGCGTCGCTCGGTAAGCTCGTCGACCTGGGGCTGAGCCTCGCGAACGGCATCGGCAGCCTCCTCGCGGCGGCGCTTGATCTGCTTCTGCTCGGCGAAGGCCTGGGTAAGGGAATGCTCGAGACGACCGATCTCCGATAAGACGGAGCTGCGCTCGCCATCAAGACGCGCGATCTCGCCGGCACATGCCGACTCCGACGCGCGCGCCGCCTCCACCGCCGCGGAAGCCTCCTCGACCTGAGCGGATGCGCGGTCGAGCACGCTGGAGAGATCGGGCTCCAGACCCTCGAGCTCGCGAATGCGGCGCTTGCGCTCGAGCGCGCCGCTCGTCTGGACGGCGCCCGAGCCGATGCGCACGACGCCTCCGTCGCGGACGCGCGCCCCATCGGGCGTCACATAGGTGACACCGGGAACGAGCGGTGCATCAAGCGCCTCCTCCACGGTGCTGACGACGTAGTAGCCGCCGAGGAGCTTCGAGACGGCGCCGGCATAGCCGTCCCGCACGCTCAGGCGCTCGACGAGGCGGAAGCCCGCGGCCCCGGGGAGGCCATCGGCAGCGGAAGCCGAACGGGAGAGCATCAACGCCTCGCCGGAAGCGCCCGCCTCATCGGCCGCAAACGACGCGATGGAGCGCAACGCCCGGTCGTCTGCGGCGATGAAGGCGTCGATATCAGATGAGAGCAGGCGCTCGACGAGCGATTCGAGCTCGACGGGAGCCTCGATGACGTCGCCCAGGCGCGCCGCGATGTCCTCGGCGCGCTCTTGCGATATCCGCGATACGAGCGGCGACGAATCGGCGAGCTTGGCATCGAGCTTGACCAGGCTCGCCAGCTCGGAGCGGACCTCGTCGAGCTTGCGCCGCGCCTCGCGCTCGCGCTCGCGCAGCGACTGGAGCGCCGCCTGGGCGGTATCGATAGCCGCACGGGCCCCTTCACGGCGCTCGCGCGCGTCCGCCAGAAGACCGTCCACCTCGTCGGCGCGAGACCGGCGACTATCAAGCGAGGCCTGCACGTTCTCGACGTTGGAGTCGATCTGCTCCAAGCGAGCGGCGTACATCGAGTCCTCGAGCTCGGCGTTCGACAGCGATTCCTTCACCTTGACCAGTGACAGGGACGCGTCGTCGATGGTGCGCTGCGCATCCCGCTGGCTGCGGTTGAGACGGGAGATGCGCTCGTCGAGCTCGACGCGGCGCACGTGGAGCTCATCTGCCGCGGGAAGGAAGTCGTCGACGTCGCGCTGCGCGATCTCGGCCGCGGCACGGACCTCGTCGAGCTGGCGCTCGATATCCTCGAGCTCGGCGGCGACGCGGCGACGCTGATGCTCCGATCCCGAAAGGGTGCCGCGCATCTCCGAGAGCCGGGACACCATGTTACGGCCCTTCTCCTCGAGAAGGCGCATATCGGAGTTGATACGGCCGACGACATCCTGCATATGGCGGCGGCGCTCGCCGAGATCGCCGACGAACAGGCCTTTCTCCTCGAGCATGACCTGCAGCTTCTCGAGCTCGCGCTCTTTCTCGGCGACGCGGTAGCGAGCCAGCTCGAGCGAGGCGGCGGCTTCGCGCGACGCAGACTCGACGTCCTGCCAATGGGCCTGCAGCCGGCGGAGCTCGTCGACGGCGAGGATCTGGGTCAGCTCGCGGGCGCGGCTGGAGAGGTCCTTGTATTTGCGCGCGCGGTCGACCTGGCGCTCCAGGGGCTTCAACTGGCGCGAGATCTCCCGGTTGATATCCCGAGCACGCGTAAGGTGCTCGTCCATGGAGGCGATCTTGCGCAGGGCACGCTCCTTGCGGCGCTTGTGCTTCGAGATGCCCGCCGCCTCCTCGATGAGGGCGCGGCGCTCCTCGGGACGGCTCTGAAGGATCGCGTCGAGCTTGCCCTGCGAGATGATCGAATGGGTCTCCTTGCCCAATCCGGAGTCGTGGAGGATATCCTGGATGTCCATCAAGCGGCACGGGCTCGAGTTGATCAGGTACTCGCTTTCACCCGAACGGTACATGCGCCGAGTGACCGCGACCTCGTTGAAGTCCACGGGAAGCATGTGGTCGCTGTTGTCGAGCACCAGGGTGACCTCGGCCACGCCGACGGGCTTGCGCGCGGAGGATCCGGAGAAGATGACGTCCTCCATCGCCTGGCCGCGTAGCTGCTTGGCGCTCTGCTCGCCCAAAACCCACAGGATGGCGTCGGAGATATTCGATTTGCCCGAGCCGTTCGGACCGACGATGACGGTCAAGCCGGGCTCGAACGTCATATGGGCGCGGTCGGCAAACGATTTGAAACCCTTGAGGGTGAGCGATTTGAGATACACGACGCCTCGCTTACTTACCCGGCTTTTTCTTCAAGATGACCCCGTTATGCGTGTAACCCATGCGGTTGAGCGCATCGAGCGCGGCGGCAGCCTCGGCCTCCTTCTTGGAAGAGCCGGTTCCACGACCGCGACGGATGCCGTCGACGAACGCGACGGCGGTAAACGTGGGCTCATGCGCGGGGCCGTCGACGCCAACCAGCTGGTAGGAGGGCGCTTCCATGTGATCGGCCTGCACGCATTCCTGGAGATAGCTCTTCGGGTTCGAGGGATGCTCCGCGCGCTCCGTTGCCAGATGGGGCTTGAGCGTGCGGGAGATGAACTCCTCCGCGACGGACCACCCACCATCGAGGTACAGAGCACCGACCAGGGATTCGTACACGTTTTCCAAAGCGGAATGCAGCCCGCGCGCGCCGGTGCCGGTTTCAGATGCACCGAACACGATACATTGGTCGATGCCCAGATCGAGGGCAACCTCGGAGAGGGTCATACCGGAGACGAGCGAGACCTTGAGACGGGTGAGCTTTCCCTCGTCGAAGCCGGGATACGTACGAAACAGCGCCTCGGCGACCACGGCGCCGAGAATGGAGTCGCCAAGGAACTCGAGACGTTCGTAGGAAGCCGAAACAGGCTGGCCCTCGACGGCGGAAGGATGCGTGATGGCGCTCTCGAGCAGATCGCGACGGGAGAACTTGTGCCCGCAGATCTGCTCGGCAAGCGCCGCTTTCTTAGCGATGGTCACGAACTACTAAGCCTCCTGAGCAGACTCGATCGCCTCGATGGCGTCGGCGACGGAGTTGATGCTCAGCAGCTTCTCCTCGTCGATCTCGAGATCGAACTCGTCCTCCATGGCGGTGACGAGCTGGAGGCGGTCGAGGGAATCGGCGTCGAGATCATCGAACGTGGTGGTCTCGGAGACCTCGTCTGCGTTGATGCCGAGGACATCGCTCGCGATGTCGGCGACCTTCTCAAAAATCTCAGAGCGCTCCATGGGTGAGCTCCTTTCGGACCACGACGAGACGCGTTGGCGAGCCGTCGTATCGACAGATGCTTTGTAGTGTACCCGCTCGCACGGGCACGCTCAACAATGTAAAAGCCGCTACCGAACAATACCATCCATGGATGAGGCGACGCTCTCCACAAGACCCGCGCGCACCGCTTCGGCGGTGGCCAGCGCGCCGTTCTTGACAGCCTCGACGGACGTGGCGCCGTGTCCGATCAGGACGACGCCGCGCAAACCCAGAAGAATCGCGCCGCCCTTGGCATCCCCGCTCATCTTCTCCTTCAGGGCCTTGAGATCCGATTTGAGCAGCAATCCGGCGAGCTTGCCGCGCAGCGACCGCATCATGGAGCCCTTCAGTTCGGACATGAGATACTTGGCCGCGCCCTCGGTAGCCTTGAGCGCGACGTTGCCCGCGAAGCCGTCCGTGACGACGACGTCGTAATCACCGGAGACGATATCGTTACCCTCGCAGTTTCCCACGAAGCCCGGTACCTGGCCCCTCATGGGCGGGAAGCAGCTCTTCGTGAACCGCGATCCCTTGCCTTCCTCGGTCCCGTTGGACAGCAATCCGACGCGCGGGCGGCTCACGCCGTGGACGGTGCGCGCGTAGGCGGCGCCCATCTGGGCGAAGCGCACGACGTCATCGGGCTCCACGTCCGGGTTGGCACCCATGTCGCAAAAGACGGTCAAACCTCCCCGGCGATTGGGCAGCGTGGAGGTGAGGCAGGGACGGATGGGGCGCTTCTCCCCCGCTTCGGTTCGAAACTTGAAGGGCGTGACGTAGGCGACGCCCGCAGCGGTCACCGCGCCGGTCGACCCCGCCGAGAAGAAGCCGTCGACCGACCCCTTTTTGACGGCGCGGCAGCCCAGAACGATGCTCGACTTGCGCTTCTTCATGACGGCCTCGATGGGATCGTCCTCCATATCGATGACATCGGGGGCGAAGAGGGCCTCGGCGCGATCATGGGACGAGCAGAACTCCTCGATAAGGTCCTGGGGTCCCGCAACCACGATTTCAAGGTGTTCATCGGCGGCCAACGCCGCTTCAATGCCCTGGAGAACAACGTTTACGGGCTCGTCGCCGCCCATGGCATCCACGCAAACTCGAACAGCTGTCATGATGTCAAACCCCTTACGGTTAGCGCCTCTTCATAGCGAAATGGCCGACTCACCGAGCCGGCCATGGTGTTTCGCGATAACGTCACGGTAGCCCCGAAGCAGCTACTCGGTAACGATGACCTCACGATCCTTGTAGAACCCGCAGTTGGGGCACACGTGGTGAGGGAGCTTCACGGCACCGCAACGGGGGCACACGGAGCGTGCGGCGGCGGTGATCTTCATGTTCGTGGAGCGACGGGAATGCGTCTTAGCGCGACCCTTTTTTTGCTTAGGTACTGCCATGTTGACCTTCCTTATTAACTAAATCTGAACACAATTACGCGCAAGTAGCGATACTAGCATAGTTACATCCTGTGTGCAGGGAGAATTTGCACGAACGGACAGTTGAGAGGCGAATTATGAAAGAACATCCACAAATCCAGCCTAGTCGTCGAACGTGAGATTCTTAAGTGCGGCGAAGGGATTCTCATCGCTGTCGACCCAATCCTGCTCGGCGCGCTCGGCGCAATCACATTGATCGCGGTTGAGGTTGGCGCCGCACGTGGGGCAGAGCCCCCGGCAATCGGGCTGGCACAGGACGACGTACGGCACATCCATCACGACCGCGTCGTTGATGGGGCCGGCGAGGTCGATGAGCCGGTCCTCGCCGATCAGCTCGAAGCCGTCCTCGTAGGCCTCCTGGTCTTCGGGAGCTTCGAACAGATAGTATTCCTCGATCTCGCCGGAAATCTCAAGGGTCGCCTGGTCCAGGCAGCGATCGCACGTACCCGTCGCCACGGCGCGAACCATGCCCGTGACGAGGATGCCGTCGCCGGCGTTGGTGAAGACGACGTCGCAGGCGATGCCGTCGGCGACGTTGAACTCCTTCTCGCCGACCACGAAGCTCGAGACATCGACCCGCCCGGAAACAGGGAGCGATTCACCGGGGTTTTCAAGCTGGCCCGTAAGATCCACGACGACCGGATTCATCTCCTCCATGGCTACCAGGCACCGTTCTGGGACTGGTTGGCGCCCTCGTTGAGCTGGGCGCGGCAACGGGCCACGGTGGAGGTGAGGCTCTTGAGGTTTTCCTCGAGGTGCGTGAACACCTGCTCGGCGTAATCTTCGGCGGCGTAGCGCGTCTCGCGCTCGTACTGCTGGGCGCGGTCGCGAATATCATCGGCCTGCTGCTGGGCCAAACGGACGATCTCCTGCTCGCCGGCGATCGTGAGCGCCTGCTGCTGCGCGTCGGCGATGATGGAATCGGCCTGGGCGACGGCGGAGCCGAGCAGCTCGTCGCGCTCGCGCAGGATGCGACGGGACTTCTGCCACTCCTCGGGATAGCTCATGCGAATTTCCTCGAGAATGTTGAAGAAGACCTCGGTCTCGATCACTTTGAACTGCGCGCCCTTGCCGAAAGGCGGCTTGGCCTCCTCGATGATGCCCTCAAGCTCATCGACCAAGCTCTCAATCCTCTCGCCAGGAAGATACTCGCCCGGCATCCGATCTCCTTTCAACGGTTGCATGTCAACGGATAATGGTACCACATGCTGCACGAATCTTACTTAAAGCGCTCTTTCAGCGCGGTAACTACGCATGCCGGCACGAACTCCGACACATCGCCTCCAAACGAGGCTATCTGGCGAACGACGGACGATGACAGGTAGCCGTATTGCGGCGAGCTCATCACGAAGATGGACTCGAGCTCGGCGTCGAGTCGGTAGTTCAAATCCGCCTGCTGCAGCTCATACTCGAAATCCGTCATCGCGCGCAGCCCCTTGACGACCGCGCCCGCATCGACCTGGCGGGCGAAGTCGACGAGCAGGCCCGTAAAGGGTTCCACCGACACGTTCTCGAGCCCCCCGAGCGCCCTCTTCGCCAGATCGACCCGCTCATCGAGCGTGAATACGGTCCCGACGCCGTTTTTTCCCAGGGATTCCGCGACCGCGACGGTCACCTTCGGAAACAGGCGGCTCGCCCGGCGCACCACGTCGATATGGCCGAACGTGACGGGATCGAAGGTTCCCGGAACCAGCGCGTGCTCGATCCTATTCACGGGCATCACCCGGATCCGCGAGGTCGCCGGACGGCTCCCCGTCCCCTTCGCTCGCCTCGGACCGCAATCGGAGCAGCTGCACGGAGGTGCTGCCGTAGCGCTTGTCCCGCAGCTCGATGAAGCCCGCAGCCTCGACGCCGGCGGAAGTGCGCGCATGCTCGTACAACGCGATCGCGCCGTCGCACAGCATACCGTGCGCCGCGAGGTTCTCGAGCAGAGATGCGACGGTCTGAGCCGGGAAGGCGTAGGGCGGGTCGAGGATGACGACGTCGAACGGCGCTCCCGCCACGCGACCGCGCTGGGCGGCCAGAAGCACGTCGCCCGTCGTGACCGAGGCGCGCGCGACAGGGCACGAAAGCGCCTGGAGATTGCTTTTGACCAGGGACGCCGCCATGCGGTCGAGATCGAAGAAGGCGGCATGGGCGGCGCCGCGGGACAGCATCTCGATACCCATGGCGCCCGACCCCGCGAAGGCATCCAGGACGCGCGAACCCTCGATGCCGTCGTCGAGCGCGGCGTCGATCATGGAGGCGCATGCCTCGCGCACGCGATCCGTCGTCGGACGCGTGGTCTCCCTACCCTTTGGTTCGGCGAGCTTGCGCCCGCGCCAATCGCCGGCAATGATTCTCATCCGCCGCTGACCTCCTTGAAAACATCTCCGTATCGATCGACGACCTCGTAGCGCAGGGGCAGGGTCGCGACGGTATCGAGCCGCGGCGCATGCCGAAGCAGCTCGCAAGCATCCTCGTGGGCCGCCTCGACCAGGTCGGCGTCCTCATCAAGATCGATGAAGCGCAGGCTCACCCCGCCGTGCTGCCGCAATCCGAGGATTTCACCCTCGTGGCGAAGTCTCAGGTCGAGCTCCGCCAGCGAAAAGCCATCGGAGGTCGATTCGAGCGCGGCAAGCCGGTCGAGCGCCGCGTTCTTGCGGGACCGTGATCGCTTCAGAGCGCTCATAACATAGCACGAGCCAGAAAGCTTACCACGACCGACGCGGCCGCGGAGCTGATGAAGGGTCGCCAAGCCAAAACGCTCGCCATTCTCCACGACCATGACCGTTGCGTTGGGGACATCGACCCCGACCTCGACCACGGTCGTCGAGACCAGGATGTCCACGGCGCCCGCTCGAAAGGCCTCGATGACCCGATCCTTCTCCTTAGCCGTCATGCGCCCGTGTAGGATATCCACCACGCGGTCGGAAAACATATGGGAGAGTACCTCGGCATCGCGTTCGACGGAATGGAGCGGGGTCTCGACGCGATGGCCGCGGCCGTCGTCCCGCTCGAGCCCCGGAACCTCTTCCAGGTCCTCCCCCGCCTCTCCTTCCGCTACAAGCGGGCAGATGACGTATGCCTGCTCCCCGCGCTCGAGCGCGGAGCGAACGGCACCCCATGCGATATCGCGATTCGCATCGTCGAGCACCCGCGTGGTCACGCCCGCCCCCTCCACGGGGCGGGAGCGGATGATGCTCGTATCGAGGTCCCCGTATACGGACAAGGCGAGCGTGCGCGGGATGGGCGTCGCGGTCATGACGAGGAGGTCGGCACCCGGGCCCTTCGCGCGCAGCACGTTGCGCTGGCCGACGCCGAACCGATGCTGCTCGTCGATGACGACGAGGGAGAGGCGGGCGAAGTCGACATCATCCCCCAAGACGGCATGCGTACCGAAGAGCACGTCGATGGACCCGGCCCGCAAGCCCTCGTAGATACGGGCGCGCTCGGCATGGTTCGTCGATCCCGTGAGCAGCGCCCAGCGAATGCCGGCGGCTTCGAGCAAGGGACCGCATTTCACGGCGTATTGCTGGGCGAGGACGCCGGTAGGGGCCATGACGCACGCCTGCGCGCCCGAGTCGGCGGACAGCGCGAGCGCGACGCTGGCAACGGCCGTCTTGCCGGTTCCCACATCTCCTAAGAGCAGGCGGTTCATCACCCGGGCGGGGTCGAGCATATCGCGCTCGATGTCGGCCACAGCCGCACGCTGCTCGTCGGACAGCTTGAACGGAAGCGCATCGAGCAAGGCGGCGGTGCGCGGCCCGCGGACATGGCCGATGGGCGCGACGTCGAGCAGGTTGGCATCATTGCGCAGCCGTAGAGCAAGTTGCAAGTAGAACACCTCGTCATAAGCCAGGCGCCTGCGAGCGAGGCGCACCTGGCCCAAGGAGGAGGGGAAATGGATCTGCCGCAGGGCGCGCGAGCGGCTCATGAGCCTTCGCCGCGCGCGCAGGTCCGCTGGCAGGGCATCGCAGAAATCGCCGGCGAGCTCCAGCGCCCCGGACACGATGCGGCGCATCCATGCCGGGCTGATGCCCTCGCGCACGGGATGGACGGGTAGGATGATGCCCCCCTGGACGCCGGCATCCAGCTTCTCGAAGTGGGGCGACGCCATCTGCTTGAAACCGTAGGCGAACTCGACCTTTCCCATAACGGCCAGGCGATCCCCCTTGACCAGCTGCTGGGCGAGCCATGGCTGCTTGAAGAAGGCGAGGGACATCACGCCCGTGGGGTCGATGAGCGAGACCTCCGTGACCACCAGATTGGGACGAGGGCGCTTCTGCACGACGCGATCGATGGTCGCGACCACGGTGCAGACCGCGCCGATAGGAGCCTGCTCGATGGAGAGCGCATGGCTGAAATCGAGGTAACGCCGCGGAACATGGTAAAGGAGGTCCCCCGCCCGCTCGATACCGAGCCGACGGAGGGCCTCCTCGCGCGATGCGGAAACGAATTTGAGCCGCGACACGTCATCGCCGAGCGATGCGGTACGCGCAAGCCGCGCGGAAACCTCGGAAACCTGAATGCCGCGCGACATCGTTGACGCGCCCTATTCGATGGAGAAGATCACGGGATACAGGGGCTGCTCACCACGATGGGCGTCGATCTCGAGATCGGGCTGAGCCTCCTCGATAGCGTCGAGGATGTCCTGGAAGGCCTCGTCGTCGAGCTCCTCGCCGGCAAGAATGGTGAGGGAATCACCCTCCTCCTCGTCCATCATGCGATTGATGCAATCGATGGTGACCTGCTTGACGTCGGAACCCACGATATCGATGGAGCCGCCGATGATGCCCATGACGTCGCCGTTGTGGATGGGGGTTCCGTCGGAAGCGGAGCTATCGCGCACCGCGCGCGTGACCTCGCCATCGCGCACCTCGACGAACGCCTCGCTCATCGCCTCGACGACGTCATCGAGGGCGGCGTCGGGCATGACCGCGAACAAGGCGGAAAACGCCTGCGGTACGGTCTTGGTGGGGATGACGACGACGCGCTTATCCTGGCACGCCGAAGCAGCGGCCTCGGCGGCCATGCGGATATTGCCGTTGTTGGGCAGAATGATGACCGCCTCCGCGCTGACCTTCGCCACCGCCTCGAGCAGATCCGCGGTCGAGGGGTTCATGGTCTGGCCGCCCGAGACCACAACGTCGACGCCGAGGGACTTCAAGATATCCGCTTCACCCGAACCGGCGGCGACGGCGACGAAACCGAGGGGCTTGGCAGGCTCCTGAGCGGCATCCTGGTCCGCATGGATCTTCGCCGTGCGCTGGGCGGCCTCGATGTCCATGTTATGGATGAAGACCTCGTAAACCTGGCCGAACTGGAGCATATGCTCGAGAACGAGGTTCGGCGTATTGGAGTGGACATGGATCTTGTAATCGGGATAGGCGCCGACGAGCAGCTCGCAATCGCCCATCGATGCCAGGAACTGTAAGGCCTTGTCCTCGTCGAAGCGCTTCTCGGCCTTGAAGAGGAACTCGTTGCAGTAGCGGTACTCGGAGCCCTCCCAGTCGTCGTTCGCCTCGATCTCGACACGGCCGAGAGCGCCCGCCTTGGCGGAATCGGCGTCCGCATCGAAGGTCGCGGAGAAATTCTCGACGGCGCTCGCGCGACCGAGGGCGGCGGCGACGAAGTTTTCAAGGAAGATCGCGAATCCGAAGGCGCCGGAGTCGACGACGCCGTTCTCCTTGAGAACGGGCAGCAGGTCGGGCGTGCGCGCGACGGACTGATAGGCCTCGACGACGATGGCATCGAGGGCCTCCTCGGCAGTCATGCGCTTCTTCTCGCATTCATCGGCCTTGGTGGAGATATCGCGCAGGACGGTGAGGATGGTTCCCTCGACCGGCTTGCGGACGGCCTGGAACGCGACCTTGACCGCGCGGCGCAGCGCCACGGCGATATCGGAGGAGGTGGCGGGCTCGGTCGCGCTGACCAAGCCTTCTGCGACGCCGCGGAGGATCTGCGACGTGATGACACCGGAATTGCCGCGGGCGCCCATGAGGGAGCCGTGCGTGATAGCGGCCGCGATGGCCTCCATGTCGGCATCGACGGGCAGAGCGGCCAGCTCCTTCACGACCGACTGGAGGGTGAGGGACATGTTCGTGCCCGTGTCGCCATCGGGCACGGGGAACACGTTGAGCTTGTTGATTTCTTCAGCCTTCTCCGCAACCGCGCCGGCGGCGATGGGAAAACAGGTGCGAACGGTCTTTGCAATCATTAGACGTGCGTCTCCATCTCGAATCTAACCGCTTAAGCGCGGGACTTCATGCCATCGATATGGATGGCGATCTTCAGGCGTGCGGGGTCGATCTGCGCGATCTCCTGCAGCGTGAACGTAACGGAACTCGCGAGGTTTTGGCTCACGGACTTCATGTTGACGCCGGCTTCGATCACGACGTGAAGGTCGACCGCGAGGCCGTCCTCGGACGTGGAGACCAAGACGCCCTTGCGCAGGCGCTGGCCCGAAGAGAGGCGGACGCTCTCAGCGCCCTGGAGCTGCTCCGCCATGCCAACAACGCCATAGCAGGACATGGCGGCATAACCCGCGATGTCAGCGATCACATCGTTCGAAACGCTCAAAGCGCCCTTGATAGTCTCAGACATGTATCTCCTTCCGCGACGGGCTTCATGCCGCGCCAGTTCATGGGAAATATCTTACTTATGGTACTACGGCGCACCGTCGTTCAACGGCGAAAACAGGGTCTCTACACGGACCGAAAACGATTCGGGGTCGTTACTGGTCGAATGTCTCCATACGCAGCGCTCTTCATCATCCGAGCGGGAAGCAGCTTGCAAGATGCATCCGTTCAGCAGACAGCGCGCGCCCTCGGGCCTGATGCGTGCGGGAAACAGCTTGCAAGATGCATCCGTTGGGATGGACCACGGCCCCTGATGCGCGCCGCGAATCGAAACGAAGCACCTGGCGATCGGGCGCTGCAGAACCAGCGCCCCCGTTGCCCGAAAAGGATCTCCAGCGGTCCAGCCGCCGAGGAATCGGCCGAGCACTTCCCCACCGACCCTCGTGTCCGCCCGAAACTTTTTTCAGATTCCAAAAATATCCCTTGTGCATCCGGAACCGGTGTGTATAATTTTCTTTGTTGCGCAAGCGACTGTCATTCCTCGATAGCTCAATGGTAGAGCCCGCGGCTGTTAACCGCGTTGTTGTAGGTTCGAGTCCTACTCGAGGAGCCAGAATCTTCACCCCGTCTGCATTTGCCGGCGGGGTTTTTTCATCGGATTCATCGGCGCGATTTTTATTAAATTCATCCTTGCAATCGCCGTGACACCAGGTATACTAAATTTCGTTGCTTAGCCGCAACCGAATTCCTCGATAGCTCAATGGTAGAGCCCGCGGCTGTTAACCGCGTTGTTGTAGGTTCGAGTCCTACTCGAGGAGCCAGATTTGAATATCCCTGTCAGCTTGCTGGCAGGGATTTTTTTGTTAGTTAGCGAACCCTTGCATTGCACTCCCCCTCTTTCCCCGCCTCCAAGTCTAATCAGCATCCTGAAATGCAAAAAGGGATGAGACGCTCTCGCCATCCCATCCCTTTGCTCTATCACGCAAGGTCTCACCGAAGCCTAAACTCCAAGATCATGGATGCGCTTGAGAAAAGCCGCCATATCCTGACGTACCACGCTCGCCATGGGGCGGAACGTGCCATCAGGGTATCCGGTAGAGACACCGTTGGCGGCAAGCCAGCAAATGTCGACGGCATGGGGTGTGTTGGAGCCCACATCTGGGAACCCCGCGCCCGCAGGCTTATCATTACCGATTCCAAACTTCACATACGTGCGATGCAGGAACGCTGCCATGTCCTGACGGACAACCGCAGCCACGGGACGGAACGTACCATCTGGGTAACCAGTCGAGATCCCCGTAGATGCAAGCCACCAGATCTCCTTGGCGTGCGGGGTAGCTTCGGTTACATCAGTAAAGCGCAGCTTGTCAGCGGAACTGGGCGTGAAATCGGGTTCTCCGCACAAACGGTAGAGGAACGCCGCCATATCCTGACGCACCACATTTGCCATGGGATGAAAGCCTCCATCGGGAAATCCGGTGGAGATGCCCGAGGCGGAGAGCCATGAGATGCTTGAGAAATGCGGATTTGAAGTGTCAACGTCCCAGAATCCGCTAGATTCCGGCGCCTTCTGAACACGGGAATACGTTGCGGCAACGCAAGAAGGCATAGCATCCCAATTGTATGTTTTGCCATCGGTAGAGCTTTTCCACTGAGAATCCTGCGGCATGAGCACTTGGTTGATGTCGCTAGAATAACCCTTGAAGGAGAAGTTGGGACCAACAGTAAATGTAACGAAGGACTTGCTCCATTCGGGTAGGAACCAGCCCAAATCAACGACGTTGCGCGTGTCAAACGAAGACAGGTCCAGGGATCGCAAAGAGTCGCAGAACTGGAACATTCCGTTCATATCGGTAGCGGCGCTGGTATCCCAACCCGATAGGTTCACTTCGCGCAGCTCGTGGCAACTATCAAAGAGGCGCCTCATGGTTGTAACGTTGCTTACGTCAAGGCTCTCTAAACCCTCAATGGACTTCAGCTTAACGCAGCCCTCGAACATGCCCGAGATGTCTGTCGGTGCGCAAGACTGCAGGCCCTCAAGCGAAACGGTCGTCATGTTTTCACAATTTGAGAAAGCGCTGCTTAGATTGCACAGATTCAAGAAACCCATCTTTTCGAAGCTGAAGGATTTCAGCTGCGTGGCACCGTAAAACATGCGGCATATCGACTCGACATCCCCAACGTAAAGAGAAGACAGATCCACTGTCTTGAGCGAGACGCAGCCGCAAAACATCCCATCCATGCTTTTCTCGCCGGAGATGTCCAAGCCTCTCAGATCCACAGTTTTGAGCCTGATGCAGTCCTGAAACAGCCCCTGGGGATTGATGTGCACCTTCTTTTCGATTTTCGCGCTGGTGATCTGATGAGCCAACTTGCGCCACGACGGGCTAAAGGAGGAGTAGCCATCGCCAAAGCTCCCCTCATCGAGCCCTTCCGCGGGCTTTACGGTAAGCTGACCATCAAAAAGTCCCCACACGGCCGTGTTGTTATGAATCCAGCAGTTTGGCTTTGGATCGGTTCCAGCAAACGTGTAGGTGTCGGCCGCCTTGTTTGCCATCCTATCGTGCTCGAAGAAGTCGCCGTTATTCCCGGACTGCCAATAGCCACGGCGCAGCTCAAGCCAACGGCTTCCATTATCCCTGATTATGGAGAACGAGGATCCCAACGAGATCGTTGTGATCGAATCGCTTGCATAGCAGCTTATCGAATCTGCGTACGCCAACGTCTCAATGCCAACCTTATGCAGATCAACGCTCTTGAGGTTCGTGAGAGATCTATCGGCCAGGATTCTCCTTTCAATCCAGCCCTCGGTCGCTGTGATCTTATCTTCGACCGAGACGGACCGGATCTTATCCTTAAATGGCAGCCAGGGGCTCTCTGCCCCCATCATCTGATAATCCTTGACCGACGAATTCACCGTATTGGTCATAGCTGGATCGAGCCTTTTGATGGTTAGCTTTCCATCCGAGTACTTCCATTTTATTGACTCCGCCGCATACCAAGTGTCCTCGGCGGGCTCCCTGCTCACAAGGGTATATGTATTGGCCTTGGCATCGGGAATCTGCGATTGCGGCAACGAGATCGAAGCGCCCTCGGGCATCCAGTACCCATCGGGGAAATACGAAATTAGCGGAGTGAACCTGTAGTCGTGTATTTCCGGCCCGATGTAGCCCCTGAACGTATCGTTGGTGATGATTTTCTCCAGCGACGCGCATTCCTGCAAATGAATCGCACGCTGCTGGGGCAAGTAATTATCACCATCATAAAACAGGTTACTAAGATCCGCTTCCTCGAGCTTATCCATGCCGTAGAAAAGATCTTGACCCATCGAATATTCGACTCGGCCATCGAACGAAAGAGACGTAGCCTCTTGAACCCGCTGATCCCAACCATAGTTTCCGTAGTAGACTGCGGACTCTTTTCCGTTTGCCGGCCGGATGATCAGATGGCCATCCAGCATGCTCCATTCGCATGCGTCTTCAACATGCCACTGGCGCTCTGCCGCACGAGCAGGCACCGGAACAAGGCAGGCAAGCAACGCCAACATGATTCCAAAGAATGCGAAGAGTTTTATAGCGCGTTTTCGTTCAAGCATGATCCATCCTTTCTTGCGTATTGCGGCCCCTGCTTTCAAAGTATCAAACATGCATCCATGTTTTTGTTGAGCAACATCGTACGCATAAGATAGGCGATGCACAAAGGGCGCGATATCAATTAGCCGCTCGGATAGCACATATTGTGACCGCTTCCCCGTACCGCTCACCGACAGCATCGACCGCCTGCGTTTGCAAATTTGTCATCTCGGTACATCTGAGCAGGTGTTGTTAGACCCCTGTTGGAACCATAAAAAGACTTTTAGGCACCTTTGTGCAACGATGTCCTGCATCTGCAGCCACTGGCACGGGAGGTGTCCGTCGATGAAACCAAACGATTCCATTCAAGAAGCCCTCGCGGTCGCACAGAGTAACGGATGCTGCTCGCCCCACACGATCGCGCTCTGCAAAGCGCACTCTATCGGCGCGCTAACGACCCAGCACTCATCTCTCCCCTACCGGGCATATACGCCGACGCCGCTGCATAGAACGCGCTTTCTCCGCAAAACAGTATCTGCAAATACTCAAGACCTTGGCGAACATGCACCCCAACTGGATCTTCTGCGGCCTCTCCGCCGCCGCGCACTATGGACTCGCGGTCCCGTATACCCGCATGCACCTCATCCACATTGCGGGCGGAGAAACAAGTACTAAAGGACGCATCGCACGACACCACATAGCGAACCCGCGGCCCAACCTTGTCCAGGGAATAGTGACTACATCGCTTGAGCGAACGATTTTTGACTGCGTCGTGTCATCGGGGTTTAGAACAGGACTCGCCATTGCCGACTCCACGCTTCGCGTATATGGACTCACGCAAGAGGAGCTCGGCAAGCGCATCGAAGAAGCATGCCATGGACTGCCGGGGATCAATCGGGTGCGAGCGATACTCCCCCACGCCGACGGGCGCAGCGAAAACGGCGGGGAATCCTACGCACGCGCAGTGATGATAGAAAACGGGGTTATGATTCCAGACTTGCAAGTACCATTTTTTGATGAATTGACGAACACCGTATATCGATCGGACTTCGGTTGGAGACTCAAGCCCCATCCCACGATGGGCGAACTCGATGGCAAAGAGAAATATGAGCGCATTGCGCGCGAACAAGGCAATACTATCGAAGATGTCATGCGCGAAGAACGGCTGCGCGAGTCTCGAATTCGCAATAAGGGCTTGATATTTGCAAGATTCTCATTTAAACAGGTAAGAGAAGTAACGCCACTGTTATCGATCTTGGACAGCTATGGCGTTCCCCGTGTGAGAGCTCCGCTGCAACTTCCCGGCATCATCAAATAACGAGAATGCAGCAGGGCGGAAACAAGGCCCATAACCATTCCCCTCCTCGCACCGGTGGCTCAGGACACGCGTTCGCAGCCGTTTTACAGGGCTGGGGTCACCACGGTCCCGTGGTGATGGCTGTGGGCACGCGTTCGCGAGCTTGTTTGGGACTGGAGTCACCATCGTCCCACGGCGGTGAACCGGGACTCGCAAACGGACGGTTTTGCGGGACTGGAGTCACCATCGACAAGAAAAAGGGCCCAGAGAAACTCGGGGCCCTGTAAGGAAGCAGATGAATTGTTGCAACCAGCTTTAGCTCTCGATATAGTCCTTGAGCTTGCTCGAACGACTTGGATGGCGCAGCTTGGCGAGGGTCTTGGACTCGATTTGGCGAATGCGCTCGCGCGTGACGCCAAACTCTCGCCCCACCTCTTCGAGCGTACGTGGATGGCCGTCAACGAGGCCGAAGCGAAGCTCGATAACCTTGCGCTCGCGATCGGCAAGAGAGTCGAGAACCTGGGCGAGCTGCTCTTGAAGCATCGAGAAGCTTGCCGCCTCCGGGGGAACGACCGCCTGCGAATCCTCGATGAAGTCGCCGAGCTGGGAGTCCTCCTCCTCACCGATGGGCGTCTCGAGCGAAACGGGTTCCTGGGAGATCTTCTGGATCTCACGGACGCGATCGGCGCTCATGTCCATCTCGGCGCCGATCTCCTCGGGGGTCGGATCGCGACCGAGATCCTGGAGCAGCTGGCGCTGGACGCGAACAAGCTTGTTGATGGTCTCCACCATGTGCACGGGGATGCGGATGGTGCGCGCCTGGTCGGCGATGGCACGCGTGATCGCCTGACGAATCCACCAGGTGGCATACGTGGAGAACTTGAAGCCCTTTTCGTAATCGAACTTCTCGACCGCTCGAATGAGGCCGAGGTTGCCCTCCTGGATCAGGTCGAGGAACAGCATGCCGCGACCCACGTAGCGCTTCGCGATGGAGACGACGAGGCGCAGGTTCGCGCTGATCAGCGCCTGCTTGGCCTCGAGACCGTTCTGCTCGACGCGCATGAGACGGCGCATCTCGGCGCGGGTGAGCTCGAGCTCTCCGGCTTCTGCGGCCTCGAGCTTATCGGATGCCTCGAGGCCGGCTTCGATCTTCATGGCAAGGTCGACCTCGTCGGCGGCGGTCAAGAGATCGACCTTTCCGATCTCCTTGAGATACATGCGGACGGGGTCGCCCGTAAGCATGACGGTGGAAGCATCCATGCCGCGCGTGCGGGAGCGCGTGCGGGTCGTGCGAACACGCGATTTCTTCTTGGGCTTCTCAGAGGCCATCTCGGCGTCGGCCATCTTCGCGACCTTGCGATCATGGTCCTCGTCGCTGTCAGCGCCAAGATCGCTATCGAAATCATGGTCGTCGACATCGAACGCCTCATCGTCGTCGCCCTGCGACACGATGTCAACGCCGCGGTTGCGCAGCGCGTTATACAGCGTGGTGAGCTGAGAATCGCTTACATCGACATCCTTAAGGGTGATCTGGATTTCATCCTCGGTGATCGAGCCGTTCTTCTGACCCTTATCAAGGAGCTTCTCGAGATAGGAGTAGAGCTCGACATCGGTGCTCTCCGACTTTTTAGGCACAGATTCTCCCTTCATAGCACATAGGACACAATACTATAGCACAACTTCGTATACCCGAAGCCCTCATATCGTTCAACGCCGCAATAAGCGTCGCGAAACCATCACATACGCCGCCCCATCACGGTATGTTCACGCGCGGATGCATCGCACCCCTAGCCGACATCCTTCATTTCATACCCAGCGGGCGCTAACGATATCCTACGAGCGAAACGGGTCCGCCACGCCCTCGACGGCGGCGGCGAGCTCGCGAGCCCGGGCGGCATCCTGCGACGCCTGAATCGTCAGGGAGCGACGGTCCTGCGCCGACAGGGTTCGATCGCTGCGAAGGCGCCCCTGTACGGCCTTCATCCGTCGACGAACCGTGTAGAGCTCGAGCGTATCGAGGAGGAACGCGATGTTGGTCTGCGTCGGATGGCGGCTCGTGGACGAAAGCGTGCCGGCGCTCACCAGCTCGGCGGCATCGGGGCAAACGGCGCGGGCCGCATCCATGGCCTCCGCAGGGGAAGCGCCCTCGGGCGTCGCCAGGACGGCCCATGCGATGGCCTCATGGCGCGGGTCGACCCATTCGATCTCCGTGATGCGGTCTGCCGAAAGGCGGAAATCGTCCGGGAACGCCGTCAAGAGCGTAAGCAGCTCGCGCTCACACGCCACCGACCGGCGCTCGAGGTCGGTCAGCATGCCGAGTAGCGAGGGCGGAGGCGCTCCGGGCGCGCCATCGGCATCCCGACCACCCTCACCTGCAGCCCCTTCGTAGGCATCGAGGGGAACGTAGTCATCGGGAACGAAGGCCCCGTCCTCTTCGACGCGGTCGCCCCCTTCCCCCGAAGTGCCGGCGGACGCACGAAGATTCCATCCGGTGCGGTCCCCCGCGGCGGGTTCCGCTTGGCTTCGCTCGCGTTCGCGCGCCGAGCGCTCGTAGCGCTCGGCCCTTTTCGCCGCCGCCTCCTCCTTCTTCTGCACCTCTCGGAAAACCCGTGGAGCCATCTCGCGGACCATCTCGACGTCGGCGCCGACGCGGTCGGCGATCTGCATGAAATATGAATCGATCATATAGCTCGACCGCAGCGGGTAGATGAGCTCGCAGGCGTCCTCGAGCGCTTTGGCGCGGCCTGCCGGCGTCGAGACATCGCTGCGCTCCTCGAGCTTGCGGAACACGAAATCCATGAGCGGCTCGCTTTCGGCGAGCAGCTCTTTGAGCATCTCGCCGCCATGCCGGTGCACGAAGTCGTTGGGATCGAGGTCGTCCGGCAGGATGACGCACCGCAGATCGACCGAATCTCGCTCGATGAACTGAATGGCCCGCTCGGCCGCCTTCTGGCCGGCGGCATCCCCGTCGAAGAGGTATACGATTCGCTTCGCGAAGCGCGTCAGCGTCTTGACGTGGTGCTCGGTGAGCGCCGTGCCCAACGTCGCCACGACGTTGCCGAGCCCCGCCTCCCAGCACGCGATGCAATCCGTGTATCCCTCGACGACCACGGCCTCGCCCTGCGCGACGATATGCTCCTTCGCCCAATTGAACCCATACAGATTCCGCTTTTTGTGAAACAGCGGCGTTTCGGACGTGTTCAGGTACTTCGGCTCCCCAGAGCCCATGATGCGGCCGCCGAAGGCGATGCACTTTCCCTGCTCATCGAAGATCGGGAACATCACGCGCTCGAAGAAACGGTCGACCAGGCCGCCGCCGGGTCGGGAGTAGGCTACGTTCGCATCGATCATCTCGCGCGGCGTGAACCCCTTGCCGCCCAGATAGCGGACGAGCGCCCCGCGGCCCGGAGCGTACCCGAGCCGATAGCGGCGGCAGATATCGCCGTTCAGCGCGCGCTGCTTGCAATACTCGCGCCCACGGCCGTCTTTGCCCCTCATCAGCATCGTGTGGTAGAACTCGGAGGTCGCCTCGCATACGTCCACCAAGCGCGACCGCTTGGTGCCCTGGCGCGCCGACCTCGTTTCCTGGATCTCGATGCCCGCGCGATCGGCCAGATACCGAATGGAATCGGGAAAGCTCAGGTTCTCGCGCTTCATGATGTAGGTGAACGCGTCGCCGCCCTCTCCGCAGCCGAAGCAGTGCCACACCTGGGTCGCAGGGATGATGTGGAACGACGGGGTCTTCTCCCCGTGAAACGGGCAGCAGCCCCAGAACTCATGGCCCCGGGGCTTCAGCTCGACCGTCTCCTGCACGAGTTCGACTAGGTCCGTCGCGGCGCGAACGCGGTCCTTCTCCTCATCGCTAATCACGGGCGATCACCGTCCGGACGTCCCCGAGCAGCGCCCGGGTCGTGTCGATGTCGCGATGCACGGTTTCAATCAGCTCGTCGAGCGAGCCGAACGTCGCCGAAGCACGCAGTCGCCTGTCGAACGCGATCGCGATCTCGCGTCCGTACAGGTCGCCGGAAAAACCGAGGAGGTTGGCTTCAAGTCCGCATGAGAGGGCGCTGTCGGCGAACATGGGCGGGATGCCGACGTTGACGGCCGCCGCCCACACCTCGAGGCCCTCCGGCTCGTCGAGAACCGCAAAGCCGGCGTAGACGCCGTCAAGCGGCATGCAGATACCGGCCGGTACCTCGATATTGGCCGTCGGGAACCCCATCCCCGTCCCTTGTCCGCGCCCGGCTCGCACGCGGCCGCGCACGAGGTAGCGCCGCCCGAGCTCCACCGCGGCGGAAGACACGTCACCCTCGGCGATCAAGCCGCGAATGCGCGTGGCAGTGACGGCGTGCCCGCCATCGAGCACCAAATCGTGGCCGAACACCTCGATACCCCTTTGCGCTCCCCAAGCAGCGATGATATCGACCGTTGAGGCACCGCGCGCTCCCAGGCGAAAATCACATCCGACATGAATCGCGCGAATATCGAGCATGGTCGCCAGCACGTCGCAGAAGAACTGCTCGTGGCCGAGCGACGCGAGGGCGAGGTTGAACGGGACGACGACGACCGCGTCGACACCGCTGGTGGCGAGGGCGCGCAACCGGTCTGCCGGCGCGGTGAGCTTCGCGGCGGGCTGAGAGCTCACCACTTCATCGGGGTCGGGGTCGAAGGTGACGGCGACCGCCGCGATCCCGCGCTCGTGCGCGAAGGCGACCGTGCGCTCCAGGAGCTCGCGATGGCCGATATGGCAGCCATCGAACGCGCCGATGGCGAGCGCCGAGGCGAGGCCGCGGGGGGCTTGCGCCTCCACCGGGGAAACGGCGCCGTCGCCATAGGCGGTCAGGTGGTATACAGGAGCGGCGGAACGCAGCCGGCACAGGTCCCGCGCGAGCGTCGTTGCATCTACCGACATGTGCGAACCCCCTCGATTCCCTGTGGATACACCTGTTCCATAACCAATCCCGCGGCATCGGCGCGCGCCAGCGCCCGAAGCTGGGATCCGTGCACCAAGCCGACGCGCTCCCCCTCACAGCCGATCAGATGGGCGGGCAGGGCGATGCGGCGACCGAGCAGGACGTCGGAGAGCTCCGCATCGGAAAGCGCGACGGGACGCAGGCCGAGCACATCGAGCGGATCGAGGGCGCACTCGAGCGCGGATCGCGGATCGAGGTCGTCGAGAGATCCGCACGAGCCGATGCCGATGCCGCCCGAAGCGGTGCGGCGGAGCGCGGAGACATGCGCGGCGGACCCGCAGGCACGACCGATGTCGCGCGCGAGCGCGCGAATGTAGGTACCCTTGCTCACGGTGAACGCCACGGTCCACGCGACGCCGCCGCGCGCATCGTCATCACTGGGAGTGCAGATAGCGATGAGCTCGGCCGCGCGAACCTCGATCGGACGCGGCGGCAACTCCACCGAATCCCCCGAACGGGCGCGCTTGTACGCGCGGACCCCGTCCACGGAGATGGCGGAGAACGCGGGGGGAACCTGTTCGGAGGATCCGAGGAACCCTTGAAGAACCGAGCGAGCGTACTCGGGGTCGCGCAGCTCGTCGTCAAGCGTGCAGACGCGCGTCGGCTCGCCCTCGGCGTCGTCGGTGTTCGTCTCGAACCCGAACGAGATATCGGCGATGTAGCTCTTCTCGTCGAGCGTGATCATGCCCAGCAGGCGCGTAGCCTGTCCGACGCCGACGATCATCACGCCGGTCGCCAGGGGATCGAGCGTTCCGGCATGGCCGACGCGTCGCTCGCAGACGCTACGACGAACGCGGGCCACAACGTCATGAGACGTGCAGCCCAGCGGTTTATCGATAGCAAGCAGGAGATTGAGTTGCGATGGTTTTCTTTTTGCCATGTATTTCCTTGCGTCGCGCTACCGGGCATCGGCTCCGACAAGCGCCTCGAGCTCGGGCAGGATCGTATCGAGCGCCTGCTCGACCGTCCCCATGAACGTGAATCCGGCGGCGGCGGCGTGTCCCCCGCCGCCGTGGGCGACCGCGATGGCCGAGATATCCAACCGACCTTTAGACCTCAAATTGCCGCGGATGCAGCCCTCGGAGGTCTCCTTCAAGAACAGGCAGACCTCGCTGCCCTGGACCGTCCGAACGACATCGACCAGACCGTCGCACTCATCCGAGGAAACGCCGCACCCCGTGAGATCCGACGCGTAGGCATAGCTATACGCAACCCTGCCGTTCGCACGGGTGCCGATGCGACCCATCACGATGGATTCCAGGCGCAGGTACTCGATACGCTGGCTCTGGTAGACCTCCAAGGCGATGCGGGCGGGTTCGGCACCGGCGTCGACCAGGCGCGACGCGCAGGCGAACGCCGAGGGATTGGCATTCTGGTATTGGAACCGACCGGTATCGGTAACGAGGCCCGTCATGAGGCACGTCGCGATCTGCGGCGTCAACGGATAGCCGCCCGCCTCTAAAAGCTCCTCGACCAACACCGACGTGGCGGCGGCGCTGGTCACGCGAACCGACGCGTCGCCGAATTCGTCTCGCGAGGGATGATGGTCGATAACGACCCGCCCGAGCGCCCGCTTCGCGACCTCGGCGGAATCCGCCAGCCTGGACAGAATGGGGACGTCGACGGATATGAAGAGGTCGGGTCGTCCATCGTAGCGCGCGGCGGGAACCATCTCATCGGTACCTTCCATGAACCGATAGACGCGCGGAACCGGCGCCTCGTCGGCCAGCAGGAAGTCGATGCGCTTCGTGGGAAACGCCAGCCGTAGGGAGAGGCCCAGGCCGAGGGCGGAGCCCAAGGCATCGCCATCGGGGTTGGTGTGCCCCGAGATGGCGATGGAACGGGCTCCCTCGATATGCTCGATAACGTTATCCCACATGTCGGGCGTGGTGCTGCGCGCCATGCACCGGGAGGTGCTACTCATACGATTCCTCTTCAAACGCATCCGCATCGTCCCCGTCCGCTCCCGCGCTCTGGACGGGATACCCTTCCTCGTCCTTTTCGACGGAGAGCGTCTCGGGAACGTTCTCGAGCGCCCGCGCGATCCGCTCGGCCTCGTCGGTCGAGCGGTCGATCCTGAAATCGAGCTCGGGCGTCACGCGCCAATCGAGCGTACGAGCCAGCAGGCTGCGCACGCGCCCCTTGGCGGAGGCGAGGGCTTCGAGCACCTCCTCGTAGCGATCGCCGTCGCACGTGACGAAGACGCGTGCGAACGAGCGATCGATGGAAACCTCGACGCCGGTGATGGTGACCAGGTCGAGACGGGGGTCCGAAATCTCGAACAGCAGGATGTAACCGAGCTTCTCGCGAAGCTGTTCGCCGAGCCTGCGGGTTGCATTGTTCTGCTTCACGGTAGCCCTCCTTCGCTACTCGGTACGAGCGACCTCGATGATCTTATAGGCCTCGAAGATGTCGCCCACCTTGATATCCTGGAACTTCTCGATGCCGAGACCGCACTCGTAGCCGTTCTTGACGGATTTGACATCGTCCTTGAAGCGGCGCATGGAGCCGAACACGCCATCGAAGATGACGACGCCGTCGCGCACGACGCGGACCTTGTCGTCGCGGCTGATCTCGCCTTCGGTGACCATGCAGCCCGCGATGAGGCCGGCCTTGGGCACGCGGAACGTGTCGCGGACCTCGGCGGAGCCGGTCTGGACCTCTTCCTCGGTGGGTGCGAGCATGCCGATGCGCGCGGCATCGATATCCTCGATCGCCTTGTAGATGATCGAGTAGGTCTTGATCTGCACGCTCTCCTTCTCCGCGGCGTCGCGCGCCTTGCCCTGCGGGCGCACGCCGAAGCCGATGATGATCGCGTTGGACGCCGCTGCCAGGGAGACGTCGGTCTCGGAGATGGCGCCGACGGCGGAGTGGATGATGTTGATGCGGACCTCGGACTGGTCCATCTTGCCGATGGAGTCCGCAAGGGCCTCGATGGTGCCCTGCGTGTCGGCCTTGACGACGAGGTTGAGCTCCTTGAGCTCGTTTTGGCTCATCTCCTCGAAGAGGGTCTCGAGCGTGACGTGCTTGACCTTGTTCTGCTCTTCGATACGGGCCTTGAGCGAGCGCTCGTCGGCCAGGTTGCGCGCATCGCGCTCGTCCTCGAAGACGCGGAACTCGTCGCCCGCCGCGGGGACGGAGTTGAGGCCGAGGATCTCGACGGCGTCCGACGGACGCGCCTCCTCCTTGGGCTGACCGTGCTGGTCGAGCATGGCGCGGACGCGTCCGTAGCTCATGCCGGCGACGATGGTATCGCCCACGCGCAGGGTACCGCGCGTCACCAGGACGGTGGCGACGGGGCCGCGACCGCGGTCGAGCTTGGCCTCGATGATGTTGCCGGAGGCAAACGTATCGGGATTCGCCTTGAGCTCGAGCACGTCGGCCTGCAGGATGATGGTCTCGAGCAGCTCGTCGATGCCGATGTTCTTCTTCGCCGAGACGTTGACGAACATGTTCTGGCCGCCCCACTCCTCGGGGATGATGCCGTACTCGGTGAGCATCTGGCGCACGCGGTCGGGATTGGCCTCTTCCTTGTCGCACTTGTTGACGGCGACGATGATGGGCACGTCTGCCGCCTTGGAGTGGTTGATAGCCTCGATGGTCTGGGGCATGACGCCGTCGTCGGCGGCTACGACCAGCACGACGACGTCGGTGATCTTGGCGCCGCGGGCGCGCATGGCGGTGAACGCCTCGTGGCCCGGGGTGTCGACGAAGGTGATCTGGCGACCGTTGATCTCGACCTCGGACGCACCGATGTGCTGCGTGATGCCGCCGGCCTCGCCGCTCCACACGTTGGTGTGGCGGATGGCGTCGAGCAGGCTGGTCTTGCCGTGGTCGACGTGACCCATGACGGTGACCACGGGCGGACGGGGCTTGAGGTCCTTCGGATCGTCGTAGAAGCTGAAGGAGTTCTCCTCCTCGGCTGTGACGATGCGCACCTTGCGGCCCATGTCGTCGGCCACGAGCTCGACGAGGTCGTTGCTCATGGTCTGCGTCATGGTGAGCGGCGTGCCCAGCAGGAACAGGCGCTTGATGATGTCGTTGGCGGAGACGTCGAGAGCCTCGGCGAGCTCGGCTACCGTGATGCCCTCGGAGACCTTGACGGCGTCGAGGTCCTCGGGGTTGATGCCCTGGGCCAGCGCCTCCTCGATCTTGCGCTCCTCGGCGGCGGCGGCAGCCTCTGCCTGACGCTTCTCCTTGCGCTTCTTACGGCGACCGGTGGACTCGCGAGAGGCCTCCTCGACGGCCGCGCGCGCCTGCTCGAGCACCTTCTCGCGGCTGTACTCCTCCGCCTCGCGGGCCATGCGAGCGTAGCGGTCCTCTTCGACGTGCTGGCCGCCCTTGCGCTTCTTGCCGCCCTTGGCGGCCTTATCGGGATTGGGGAAGTCGACGCCCGCCGGCACGGACGGAGCCGAGCTGGTGCGGCGCGGGGAGCTGCTGCGCTCGGGGCGATCGTCGCGGTTGCGGCCGCCACGCTCGCCGCGTCCCCTGCGAGCAGGGCGATCGGCGGCTGCGGCGGACTGCTTCTTGGCGTCCTCCTCCTTCTTCTCCTTCAGCACGGCTTCCTGGGCCGCGATCTGGTCGAGCAGGGAGCGGAAGCGGGAGCCGGAATCGGACGCGGGGACCGCGCGACGCTTGGCCTCGAGCTCCTCCTGCTTGATGCGCTCGCGCTCGCGGCGGGCAGCCTCGCGGGCCTCCTCCTCCGCGGCGGCGCGGGCCGCCTCCTCTGCAGCCTGGGCGGCGAGGGAGAGACGGCGCTCCTCCTCGCGGCGGGCCTCGGCGGCAAGGCGCTCCTCCTCCGCCTTCGCCTTCGCGGCGGCCTCCTCGGCTGCCGCGGCCTCCTTCTCGGCGTTCTTAGCAGCCTCGATCTCGGCAGCGCGGGCCTCGAGAACCGGAGCCAACTTCTTCTTCACCATGGAGACGTATGCGTCCTCGAGCGCGCTCGACGCCGACTTCGCAGGGATCTTCATCTCGGCAAGATGATCCAGGAGCTCCTTGGACGTCATGCCGAATTCTTTGGCCAGGGTTGATACGCGAACCTTCGCCATACGCCATTCACCTACCTCTCAAGCACTTGCGTGCTCATACGAAACAACACGGGCAGCGCGCAAGCGCTAGATGAGGTCCTCGGCCTCGTCGATGATGGCCGAACCGGGCACGACCAGGTCGGCGTCGTCGTGGACGCCGCAGAAGCGGGAGCCGGGGCGGGCCTGGTTGCGGCAGCGGATGCCGTCCTCGCCCACGTGAGCGCAGCGCTCGGGCTCGTCATCCTCGACCGGGGCCAGCAGGTCCTCTTCGGGTGCGGCGGGAACGGGAACGTTCTTGAGGATGTCGGCGGCGAGCGTCTCGTTCTTGATATCGATATGCCAGCCGGTGAGGCGGGCTGCCAGGCGGGCGTTCTGGCCCTCCTTGCCGATGGCGAGCGAGAGCTGGTCGTCCGGGACGATGACGCCCGCGTAGCTCTTCTCGGCATCGATGAGCACGCGGCTCACCTTTGCGGGGGACAGCGCGTTGGCGACGTAGACCGCCGGGTCCGCGTCCCACAGGATGACGTCGACGCGCTCGCCGCGAAGCTCGGACACGACGGCGCGCACGCGGCTGCCCTTGGGGCCGACGCAGGCGCCCACCGGATCGAGGCGGTCATCCAGCGAATGGACGGCGACCTTGGAGCGCATGCCCGGCTCGCGGGCGATGGACTTGACCTCGACCGTCCCCTCGTAGATCTCGGGCACCTCCTGCTCGAACAGGCGACGGATGAGCGCCGGATGCGTACGGGAGATGACGATGGGCGGACGGGAGTGCTCGCCGCGGACGGGCTGCAGGTTGGAATTAGGGTCGCGGACATCGATGATGACGGCCTTGAGGCGCTGGTTGTGCAGGTAGCGCTCGCCCTGGGGACGCTCGTTGCGCTCGCCCTCGTAGCGGCGCTGGTCGAAATGGGGCAGCTCGGCCTCGACGCCCTCGCGGATCTTCACGATGGTGAAGTCGGGCGTGGACTGGAGCACGGTGCCGTTGATGATGTCGCCGATGCGACCGGAGAACTCCTCGAAGATCTGCTCGCGCGCGGAATTGCGGACGATCGCGTTGATCTCGGCCTTGGCATGCTGGGCGGCGATGCGGGAGGTATCGCGCGGGGTGACGTCGATCTCCTCCCACTCCGTGTAGTTGCCCTCCTCGTCCATGGAGTCATCGATGGGGATGAGCTTGTAGACGTAGATCTTGCCCGTGGAGCGGTCGATGGTGACCTTCGCGCCCCAATCGAGATGCAGGATCTCGGCGTAGCTCTTGGCCAGCGACTGCTCGAGGCGATCGATGAGGTAGAGCTGGTCGATGTGCTTCTCCTGGCAAAGCGCCATCAGCGCGTCCATCATATCGGATGCCATTAGTTCTTCTCCTCCTTCTTGGACTTGAAGTCGAACTCCGGCTTCAAGACGCACTTCTTGATCTCTGCAAAGGGAATGCTGATGGAGGCGGGGTCCTCGTCCTCCATCGCGAGGGTGACGCCATCCTCCTGGACGGAGGCGATCGCACCCTTGAACTTGCGGCGGCCCTGCGTGGCAAGAGAGGTGAGCTCGACCTGCTCGCCGACGTAGCGCTCGAAATCGCTCGGCCGACGCAGCGGACGCGACATGCCGGGGCTCGACACCTCGAGCGTATAGGGACCGGCGATGGGATCGAGGCCCTCGACCACATCGGATACCCAAGCGTTCTGCGCGGTCACGTCATCAAGCGAGATGGCCTCGCCGTCCAGGCGGTCGATGCGAACGCGAATGCACGGCGCCTTGGTGGCGCCCACCACCTCGACATCGACGATATCGATGCCGTGCACGGAAGCGACCTCCTCCAGCGCGTCGATGATCGACTGCTCGAGCTTGCTCTTGACCATGCAACACCTCCTCATACAAGAAAGGAAGCGGGGCCGAAACCCCACTCCCTCTACGAAACAGCGTCAATTACGTTGTAACAGTACCACGAACCACATCTACGTGCAAATATTCGGCGAATAAGCAAGATATTCGCGGCGAATGGTGCATTGTCCACCACAAAGTATCCACGTTCGAGGCTCAAGCGGCCTATTTTACGACCAGGTTCACAAGCTTGCCCGGGACGCAGATAGCCTTGACGACCGCTTTGCCCTCGATGTGCTTGGAGACGGCGGCCTCGGCGGCGGCCTGCATGGTCGCAGCGTCCGCGTCCGCCGGAACCATCACGCGGGCGCGCATCTTTCCGAGCACCTGGACCGCGATCTCCACCTCGTCGGCCGCGGCCTCCGCCGGGTCGAACTCGGGCCACGGAGCGGTGTACACGCTCCCCTCGCGCCGCAGCGCCGCATGCCAGAGCTCCTCGCAGGAGAAGGGGCAGATCGGTGCGAGGACGGAGACGATGTCGGTCGCGACCACGGCCGTGAGGGCGCCGTCGCGCTCGTCGAGGGGAACGGCGTTGAGATAGGCGTTCGCTGCGTTCACGAGCTCCATCATCGCCGAGATGGCGGTGTTGAACTGCCCGCGGTCGAAATCCTCCGTGCACTTCGCGAGGGTGCGATGACGCTCGCGGTACAGCTCCAAAGCGGGTTTGGAAAGGGCAGCCTTGTCGAGCGCGACCGCATCGTCCGCGGTCTCAGCAAGCTGCCACACCGTGCGCCACGCGCGCTTGATGAAGCGGTTGGCGCCCTCGACGGCCTTGGGATCCCAGTCGAAATCCTTCTCGGGCGGCGCGATGAACAGGATGGCCAGGCGCATGGTATCGGCGCCGAAGGGCTCGATGACGCTGGAGGGCGGAACGACGTTGCCCTTCGACTTGGACATGGTGTCGCCGTTCTCGTCCTTGACCATGCCCTGGCACAGCAGGTTGGTGAAGGGCTCGTCGACGTCGAGCAGGCCCATATCGCGCAAGGCCTTGGTGAAGAAACGGCTATACAGCAGGTGCAAGATCGCGTGCTCGATGCCGCCGATGTAGTTGTCGACGGGCATGAAGCGGTTCGCCGCCTCGCGCGAGAACGGCAGCTCGGTGTTGTGCGGGTCGGTATAGCGCAGGTAATACCAGCTGGAACACGTGAAGGTGTCCATGGTATCCGTCTCGCGGCGGGCCGGCGCGCCGCATACCGGGCAGGTGCACTCATAGAAGTCGCGGCATTCGGCCAGCGTCTCGCCGGCACCGAGGTCGAGGTTCTCAGGCAACATCACCGGCAGCTGGTCCTCGGGAACCGGGACGATGCCACAGTGCTCGCAATGGATCGCGGGGATCGGGTTGCCCCAGTAGCGCTGACGGGAGATGAGCCAGTCGCGCAGGCGGAACTGGACGGAGCGCTTGCCGGTGCCGGCGGCCTCGAGGTCGGCCACGATCGCGGTCTCGCCCTCGGAATGCTTACCGCCCGTCATGCCGGTGTACTTGCCGGACTGCACGAGCTTGCCCTCGCAGGTGAGCGCCTCGTCCCAGTCGACGGAGGTCACGCGGGTGCCCTGCTCGTGCTTCAGGTCCTCGTAGAGCGGGTCGTCCTCGGACAGGATGATGGGGACGATGGGAAGATCGTACTTCTTGGCGAACTCGAAGTCGCGCGTATCGCCGCACGGCACCGCCATCACGGCGCCGGTGCCGTAGTCGGAGATGACGTAATCGGCGACCCACACGGGCACCTTGGCGCCCGAGACGGGGTTCACGACGTAGCGGCCCGTAAACGCGCCGTGCTTCTCGAGGGTGCCCTGGGCGCGCTCGACGGCGGAGATGTGCTTGGCGCCCTCGACGACCTCGCGCACGCCGGCTTCGTACTCGGTCCCCTCGACCAGGTCCATCAGGCCCTTGTACTCGGGAGCGAGCAGGAAGAACGTGTTGCCGAA
Source organism: uncultured Collinsella sp. (assembly GCA_900548365.1). Taxonomy (GTDB): domain Bacteria; phylum Actinomycetota; class Coriobacteriia; order Coriobacteriales; family Coriobacteriaceae; genus Collinsella. Next base: position 130,204 of record URKM01000001.1, read on the forward strand.
CAGCGTATCCGCGCGCGTGGTGAAGACGGTGATCTTACCCTCGTCGCCGGGGATGGGCTCGCCGTCCGCATCGCACAGGGTGAAGTCGACCTCGGCGCCCTCGGAGCGGCCGATCCAGTTGGCCTGCATCTGCTTGACGCGCTCGGGCCAGCCGGGGAGCTTGTCCAGGTCATCGAGCAACTCCTGGGCGTACGCGGTGATCTTGATGTACCACTGCTCGAGATCGCGCTTCTCCACCTCGGAGTCGCAGCGCCAGCAGCGGCCCTCGGTCACCTGCTCGTTGGCGAGCACCGTCTCGCACTTGGGGCACCAGTTGACCGGGTTCTTCTTGCGGTAGACCAGACCGCGCTCCCACAGCTTCTCGAAGATCCACTGGCCCCAGCGATAGTAATCGGGGCTGCAGGTCTTGACCAGGCGGTCCATATCATAGGAGAAGCCCATGCGCTTCATCGTGGCGAGCGCCTGGTCCATATTCTTATACGTCCAGGCGGCCGCCTGGGTGTTGTGCTTGATCGCGGCGTTCTCGGCGGGCAGGCCGAAGGCGTCGAAACCGATGGGGTGCAGCACGTCGTAGCCGCGCATGCGCGCCTGGCGCGCCATGGCGTCGCCGATGGTGTAGTTGCGCGCGTGACCCATATGCAGGTCGCCCGACGGGTAGGGGAACATCTCGAGCACGTACTTCTTCGGCTTGGTGGAATCGGTGTCCACGGCGAAGAGGTTCTCCTCTTCCCACGACTTCATCCACTTCTCCTCGATGGACCGGGCGTCATAGACTGGGATCTCCCCCATCGGACGCACATCCTGGTTATGCTCGCAGCAATCGCACATGGCCGGCTCCTTGCTCTCGAAACTATTGGGATTGCGAAACAGTTAGGTCGTTATTCTACCAGCAGTCGCAAGGCGATGCAGGGCACGAGGGCGAAACCGATGCCATCGGCTCCGCATCATGGAAAAGGGCCGCCTCCCGGAGACGACCCTTCGAAACAAACGATGCGAGCGCGAACTTCGCGCGCAAACGCCCTTAGTTATAGCTGACGCTCTGCTGGGAATCCTTGACCACGACGTCGTGGGCGCCGCCCTCGACGATGGAGGTAGCGGACACGAGCGTGAGGCGAGCCTTCTCCTGCAGCTCGGGGATGGAGAGCGCGCCGCAGTTGCACATGGTGGACTTCACCTTGTATAGGGTGCCGTTCACGCCGTCCTTGAGGGAGCCGGCATAGGGCACGTAGGAGTCGACGCCCTCGACGAAGGAGAGCTTCTGGGCGCCGCCCAGGTCGTAGCGCTGCCAGTTGCGGGCGCGCGCAGAGCCCTCGCCCCAGTACTCCTTCATGTACTGGCCGTTGACGTTCACGCGGCTGGTGGGCGACTCGTCGAAGCGGGCGAAGTAGCGGCCGAGCATCAGGAAGTCGGCACCCATGGCGAGCGCGAGCGTCATGTGGTAGTCGTAGACGATGCCGCCATCGGAGCAGACGGGCACGTAGACGCCGGTCTCCTCGAAGTACTCGTCGCGGGCGCGGCAGACGTCGATGAGCGCGGTGGCCTGGCCGCGGCCGATGCCCTTGGTCTCGCGGGTGATGCAGATGGAGCCGCCGCCGATACCGACCTTGATGAAGTCCGCACCGCAGTCTGCCAGGAAGCGGAAGCCCTCGGCGTCGACGACGTTGCCGGCACCGACCTTGACGGAGTCGCCGTAGTTGGCGCGGATCCACTCGATGGTGCGCTTCTGCCACTCGGAGAAGCCCTCGGAGGAATCGATGCACAGAACGTCTGCGCCTGCCTCGACGAGCAGGGGCACGCGCTCGGCGTAGTCGCGCGTGTTGATGCCCGCGCCGACCATGTAGCGCTTGTTGGTATCGAGCAGCTCGTTGGGGTTGGTCTTGTGGGAATCGTAGTCCTTGCGGAAGACGATGCCGACCAGGTGATCGTTATCATCGACGACCGGCAGGGCGTTAAGCTTCTTATCCCAGATCAGATCGTTGGCATCCTTCAAGGTGATGTCCTTGTCGCCCACGATGAGCTCGGCGCGGGGCGTCATGAACTCGGCGACCTTCTTGGAGTGGTCGTCGCGGCTCGGGCGGTAATCGCGGCTGGTGACGATGCCGAGCAGCTTGCCGCGCGGCGTGCCGTCGTCGGTGACGGGCATGGTGGAGTGGCCGGTGCGCTCCTTGAGCTCCATGACCTGCTTCATCGTCATATCAGGGGTGAGGGTGGAATCGGACTCGACGAAGCCCGCCTTGTGGTCCTTGACGGCCTTGACCATGGCGGCCTCGGACTCGGGCGTCTGGGAGCCGTAGATGAAGGACAGGCCGCCCTCGGTGGCCAGGGCGACGCCCATGTCCACGCCGGACACCGACTGCATGATCGCGGAGACCATGGGGATGTTAAGGGAGATCGCGGGCTCCTCGCCGCGCTTGAAGCGCGTCAGAGGCGTCTTCAGCGAAACATTGTTCGGCACGCACTCTGAGGATGAATAACCGGGAACGAGAAGATACTCGGAAAACGTGTGGGACTCACCTGGGAAGAACGTGGCCATGGTACTCCTTACCGACACCGAACGAATAGGTTGACAGACATTGTAGCGCACACGGTGCTGCTACAATGGACGTTATTTGAAGAACACGATGTTTCAAGAAGCAGAATATGCGGAAATGCGGGGTCGATATGCATCTGAAGGGGTCTGCACGGCTGGTCGTCACCGATGAGCGAGGCGAGCTCCCGGGCGCCTTCGGCCAGGGATGCGCCCTGCTCCTCGAGGGCGTCGAGCGAGAGCACTCGCTCAATCGGGCGGCGAAATCGATCGGCATGGCGTATTCGAAAGCATGGCGACTCGTTCGCGAAGCCGAGGCGCACCTCGGCGTGCCGCTGCTCATCAGGGACGGCGCGCGCGGATCCGTCCTCACCGAGGAAGGGGCGCGCGCCGTCAGATCGTATCGGACGCTGCAGCTTGAAATCGAGCAACTGATCGCCCGGCGCCTCCCCGAGCTCTTCGACTGACGTAGGCCGCTATCCTAAAAACGCCTTGACGCCGATACCGATCAGCACGATGCCGCCGACGAGCTGGGCGCGGGTGCCGAATCGCTCCCCCAGGCGGCGGCCCACCATCAACACGGCGGTGCAGCATGCGAGCGTGGTCACGCCGATCGACGCGCCGTAGAGCGCGATGCTGGCACCCGATGCGGCGAGGGAGACGCCGACCACGAACGCATCGATCGATGTCGCGATCGACTCGAGGAAGATGGTCCCGTAGGTGAGCCTCGCGGCAGGACACGATTCGGGCCCCTTCAACTCGCGCACCGCCTCGAGAACCATCTTTCCGCCGACGATCGCCAGGATGATCAGGGAGACGATGCCCGCGTACGCCTCGATGAGCGGGGCGATGAGCGTGCCTCCGAAATACCCGGCGACCGGCATGGCGGCCTGGAACAGCGCGAACGAAACGGGCATGGCGAGCTTCTTCGCCAGGGGCATATCGGGCTCGCACAGGGAATTCGACAGGGTCACCGCCATGGCATCCATGGCGAGGGCGATGCCCAATACGGTGCTTTCAACCAGCTCCGCAGGAACAACCGGGCTCATGGGCAGATCCTTTCGCGAAGGGTTACATCGAATGCCGCGACAGCGCGCGCAAGGCCCGATCGAGATCGTCGACGACGCGAAGCGCTTCGTCGGTCCCGGCGAACAGGCGAAGCGCGCGGGCGTCCCAACCGTCGCGGGCGGAGATCCGCGTTCGGGAGCCGCCCGCGACGCAACCGCGGTACCCCTCGCCAAGCATGTCTGCGAAGGCGCGGGCGTCCAGCGGCGCAGGCAGGGAGAAATCGATCGCGGGACCGGCGCCGTGGACCAGGACGTTCGAGGCGACGAATCGGTCGACATGCCCGGAGAGCCCGGGATACCAAACGGCTTCGACACCGTCATGGGCCGCGAGGTACTCCGCGATCACGCGCGCGTTATCCATATGGGCCTGCATGCGGAGGGCGAGGGTATCGAGGCCCTCGTCCACGGCGGCGGCGATGCCCGCCGCATCGACCGGCGGCCGCAGAGCGTTCGAGAGGAAGCGGTGGGCGCGAACCGCGAACTCGTTGTCAAACCGCCTTCTACCCTGCTTGAAGTGCGCGGGGGCGACGGAGACCGCGACGGCCCTGCGAGGCAGGCGGCCCGCCGCGACGCGATCGAGGGCCTCGAAGACGACCGGGACGCCGGCTTCGAACGGATGGCAGCCGAACAGCGAGGGCACGGTGTTGTCCACGACCAACAGGGCGCCGACCTCCCTCGCCGACCCGGACAACCTCCGGATGTCGGCGACCCGCAGGCCGCGGCATCCGATCGAGTTCGCGAACCAGGCGACGGGAAGCCCGTCGTCGAGCGCCGAGGCGCTCGCGGCAAGGAAGGCTTCGGGCGCCGGGTCATCGATGAGGACGATGCGGCGACAGGGGAAGCCGTCGCCGAAAGCGGCGCTGAAATCATTCGCGCACGCGATGAGGACGGCGTGGCGAACCAGGCCGCATAGACCCAGCGCCTCCGGGACGTGCCGCGCCTCGATGAACCAGGCGGACCGGGCCCCCGAAGCCTCGGCATAGCGCTCCTCGACGCCGGCAAGCTCGTCCATCATGTCCTCCAACCTTAAAAACAGGGCTGCTGAGTATAGCGAAACGCGAGAAGCCCCGCAACCGGCCCGAACTGCAGCACGTTTCCCGGACAAGGAAGGGGGGTGCGGTTCGGTCTCGGCACGGGGCCTCGCAAACAAGCGGCCTACCATGGTTCGTCAAGCGCGTTTCGACTCTTCGGCACGGGAGCCGAATCGAACGGGGGCGGCGAGCGAACAGGTGCGCTGGACGCTAGGCGCGCGTCCGGATCTCCTCGACGACCTTGGCGATGAACTCGTCGATGGCCATCGGTACGGTCTCGTTCGTGCGGTCGCGGACCGAGATGTTGCCGGCCTCGACCTCCTTCTCGCCCAGGATGAGCATATAGGGCACGCGATCGACGCCGCGGGCCTCGCGGATCTTATAGCCGATCTTCTCATCGCGGTCATCGCACACGACGCGGATGCCGGCGGCTTCGAGCTGCTCGGTGACCTCGTGTGCGTAATCGCGGCTCTTCTCGGAGACGGGCAGGACCTTGACCTGCATCGGGGCGAGCCACACCGGGAACTTGCCGGCGAAGTGCTCGATCAGGATGCCGATGAAGCGCTCGATGGAGCCGAAGCAGACGCGATGCAGCATGATGGGGCGCTTCTTCTCGCCGTCGGCGTCCACGTAGGTGAGATCGAAGTTCTGCGGCATCTGGAAGTCGAGCTGCACGGTGCCGCACTGCCAGGTACGGCCGAGCGAGTCCTCCAGATGGAAGTCGATCTTGGGACCGTAGAAGGCGCCGTCGCCCTCGTTGACGACGTAATCCATGCCCAGCTTATCGAGCGCGACCTTGAGGCCCTCCTCGGCGGCTGCCCAATCCTCATCGGAGCCCATGGAGTCATCGGGGCGCGTGGAGAGCTCGACGTGGTATTTGAACCCGAACTTCTGGTACACGGAGTCGATCAGGCGCACGACGCCCACGATCTCGTCGGTGAGCTGCTCGGGCGTGACGAACAGGTGCGCGTCGTCCTGGTTGAAGCAGCGGACGCGGAACAGGCCGTGCAGGGCGCCGCGCAGCTCGTGGCGATGAACCAGGCCGATCTCGCCGGCGCGGATGGGCAGCTCGCGATAGCTATGCGGCTTGGAGCTGTACACGAGCACGCCGCCCGGGCAGTTCATGGGCTTGATGCAGTACTCCTCGTCGTCGATCATCGTGGAGTACATGTTGTCCTTGTAGTGGTCCCAGTGACCGGAGGTGAGCCACAGCTGCTTGTTCATGATCTGCGGCGTGGAGATCTCGACGTAGCCGGCCTCGTGGTGGATCTCGCGCCAGTAGTCGAGCAGGGTGTTCTTGAGGATCATGCCGTTGGGCAGGAAGAACGGGAAGCCGGGGGCCTCGTCGCGCATCATGAACAGGTCCATCTCGCGGCCGATGCGCCGATGATCGCGCTTCTTGGCCTCCTCGAGGAAGGCGAGATGGGCATCGAGCTCGTCCTTGGTGGCGAAGGCGGTACCGTTGATGCGGGTGAGCATCTTGTTGCTGGAATCGTTCTTCCAATAGGCGCCGGAGACGCCGGTGAGCTTGAAGGCCTTGAGCGCCTTGGTGTAGGTGAGATGCGGACCGACGCACATATCGATATAGTCGCCCTGCTGGTAGAAGGTAATGCGGGCGTCCTCATCCAGATCGCCGATGTGCTCGACCTTGTACTTCTCACCGCGCTCCTCCATGAGCGCGACGGCCTGATCGCGGGGCAGCTCGAAGACCTGGAACTTCAGGTTCTCCTTGACGATCTTCTTCATCTCGGCCTCGATGGCGGGCAGATCATCCTCGGAGATCTTCTTATCACCCAGGTCGACGTCGTAGTAGAAACCGTTATCGGTAGCGGGGCCGTAGGCGAAATCCGCCTCGGGATACAAGCGCTTGATGGCCTGGGCCATGATGTGGGCGGCGGAGTGGCGGATGACGTGGCGAGCCTCGTCGGCCTCGACCTCGGCCACGGAGCCGTCGTTGTACAGAGCCTTCATATGCATATACCTTCCTCAAGAAGTGCTGGTGCCAAGAATCTATGCCGAGGGCGCCGCGGGCGATGCGGCGGAGCCGAGCGGCACGGGACAGAAGCGTGTCGACTGCGACGACCCACGGCATAATGGGAGCCGCAGGGCGCAAGCTGCTTCATTCTACCCGTTTTGCAACGGGACGGGGCGCTGGGCCCGAGGCGCACGATTTCATGATGAACGGGCGCGGTAAAAGGAAAGCACCCGCCAGCCGCGAGGGGCTCGACGGGTGCCTCGGGGCGCTTCGGGCGCATCGCGCAGGATGCGCGCGATGCCAAGCGCCTATTGGATGTGGGTTCGGCAGTACGGGCAGACCTTCCAGTGGGCGTCGAGCGGCTTGCGGCACGACGGGCACACGTTGCGGACCTGTGTGTTGCACACCGGGCAGACCACGAAATCCTTCTCGATCGTGGTGCCGCACTTGGGGCAGGCGCCGTAGGCTGCGAGCTGGCGCTCGCGCAGAGCGATATCGAGCTCCTGCTCCTCGCGATCGGACGCATAGGAGTTCGGACGAAGGACCAGGTAGGCGATCAAGCCGACGATGGGGACGAACGAAAGGATGCCCCACAGCCAGAACATATCGGCACCGCGGCGCTTGGCGTCGATGAAAACGTAGACGATGGAAAGCAGGTAGAGCGCCACGACAAAGCCGATGAAGAGGTAGACGACCATCATCAGCTGCGGAGACATGAGCTCTTGGATGTACTTGGACATACCGGGGACCTTTCGGTTCATAAGCGGGCGAGTATGGCAACATTTCTAGGCATTGTATACCGCGAGCGGGGGATTCGTCCAACATTCATGCAACGCGCCGTGCAAATCGCACGCGATCCCGGAAGCATGGCGACCCGGGAGGCCCGCCGACCGTTCGCGGAGCGGTGTTGACGATTCGTCTATAGCATCGATCCGCCGCGGGCGAAGCGGCTAGGATGGGGAGTTACTGGGCATGTGTACACAAACACCAGGAGGACCCATGCAACATTACGATATCGCCATCGTGGGGGCGGGCATCATCGGCTGCGCCATAGCCCGGCAGCTGTCGCGCTACGAGCTATCGATAGCGGTGGTCGAAGCCGCGAACGACGTGGCGTGCGGAACGACCAAGGCGAACGGCGGCCTGGTCCACGCGGGATACGATCCCTCGCCGGGGACGATGAAGGCCCGCGTGAACGCCCGGGGTTGCGAGCTGTACGGCCGCTGGGCCGATGAACTCGGCTTCGGCTTCAAGCGGACCGGCTCGCTGGTCCTCGGCTTCGAAGACGCCGACCGAGCCCATATCGAGCGCCTGCTCGCCAACGGCAGGGAGAACGGCGTGCCGGACATGGAGATCGTCGGGAAAGAGCGCATCCGGGAACTCGAACCGCGCGCGAACCAGGACGCGACGTGCGCCCTCTGGTCGCCTTCCACGGGCTTCGTCGACCCCTTCGAGGTCGCCATCGCCTCGGCGGAGAACGCGGCGGCCAACGGCGTCGACTTTCTCCGGAGCGCCCGTCTGCTCGCCATATCGCGTGGGGCGGACGGCCGCTTCATCCTCCAGACCGCAGCGGGGGACCTGAGCGCCCGGCTGCTCGTCAACGCGGCGGGCAACGGCTCGGCCGAGGTCTCGCGTATGGCGGGCGGCGAGGAGTTCGAGCTCGTCTGGAGGCAGGGAAACATCGTGGTCCTCGACCACGAGGAAAAGCCGCTCATACCCCTCTACCCCATCCCGACCCCCGTGTCGAAGGGCGTCATCGTGACGGGCACGGTGCACGGCAACACCGTCGTCACCGCCACCGCCGCCGTACGCGAGCCGGGCGACGTCGACACCTACGAGAGCGATCTCTCCGAGCTGCTCGAGGGGGCGCGCAGGCTCGTCCCCGACCTCGACACGCGCCGCATCGTGCGCGCGTTCGCCGGCGGCCGCGCCGTGATCGCGGGCGCGAACGACTTCTACATCGCCCCCTCGAAGCGGGCGCCCGGCCTCTTCCATGCAGCGGGCATCCAATCCCCCGGCGTGGCGAGCGCGCCCGCCGTCGCCGAGCTCATCGAGCAGATGCTGCGCGAATCAGGCGAGACCCTGGTCGAACGGCGCGATTGGAACCCCCTGCGCAAGAGCCCGGTCGATTTCGACACGGCACCTCGCGCCCTGAAGCGGGCGCTCATCGAAGCGGACCCGGCGTGGGGCCGCATCGTATGCCGCTGCGAGACGGTGCCGGAAGGCGAGATCGTCGAGGCGATACGGCGCTGTCCCGGCGCCGTATCGGTCGAGGGGGTGAAGCGGCGCTGCCGTGCCGGCATGGGGCGCTGCCAAGGCGGTTTCTGCCAAAGCCGCGTGGTGCGCATCCTCGCCCGGGAACTCGGGTGCGACCCTGCCGACGTCCTGCTCGAGGATGTCGGCTCGAACATCACCTACGGACCGCTCAAGGAGGTTGGGGCATGAGCACGATGATCGGCGATTCCACGGGTCGCCCCGCAGACGGACCCCGCACGGTCCGCGACGCCGGCGCCCCCGCGGCGACGCGCGCAGACGAAGGCGCGACGGGTAGCGGCGCGCAACCCGTCGCCTACGATGTCGTGGTGATCGGAGGCGGGCCCGCCGGCATGGGGGCGGCGCTTTCCGCCCGGCAGGCGGGCGCTTCCGTCGCCATCATAGAGCGCGATGGGCATCTGGGCGGCATCCTGCGGCAATGCATCCATCCCGGCTTCGGGCTCGAGCACTTCAAAGAGGAGCTCACCGGACCCGAATACGCGCAGCGCCTCATCGACGAGGTCGCGGCTGCCCCCATCGACGTCTTCACCGAAACCATGGTGATAGGCATCGACGAGGGGGGTACGGAGACCGCGGCGCCGGGGCGCCACCTCGTTTCGTGCATGGCGCCCGAGAGCCTGCTCGAACTCGATGCCGCCGCCGTCGTGCTCGCCATGGGCTGCCGCGAGCGCACCCGCTCCGAGATCAAGATCCCCGGCAGCAGGCCCGCGGGCGTGTTCACGGCGGGACTCGCCCAGCGCTACATAAACATCGAGAACCTGAAGCCGGGCAAGCGCTTCGTCATCCTGGGCTCGGGCGATATCGGCCTCATCATGGCCAGGCGGCTGGCACTCGAGGGATTCGAGGTCGAAGGGGTCTACGAGCTCATGCCCTACGCGAACGGGCTTTACCGGAACGTGAAGAACTGCCTGGAGGACTTCGACATCCCGCTGCACCTCTCCACAACGGTGACCCGCATCATCGGCAACGCGCGGCTCGAGGCGGTCGAGGTGTCGCACGTGGACGAGCGCCTCGCCCCCGTTCCGGGAACCGAGCGCATCGTCCCCTGCGATGCGCTGCTCCTCTCGGTGGGCCTGGTACCTGAAAACGAGCTGGCGACCAAGGCGGGCGTCGCGCTGGACCCGCGAACGCGCGGCGCCAGCGTGGACGAGACGCTCATGACATCCGTTGCGGGTATCTTCTCCTGCGGTAACGTCCTGCACGTCCACGACCTCGCCGACAACGCGACGGCAGAGGCCCGGCGCGCGGGATCGAACGCCGCCGCGTGGGCCGCAGACGCCGCCGCGCGCGAGGAGGGCGCCCGGGCGCCGCGGCGGCACGGCGAAGCGGGCGCGCTATCGGTCGAGGCCGGCGGCCTGGCGGGCTACGCGCTCCCCCATCGCATCGTTTCGCGGGACGCGCTCGTGAAGCTGTGGTTCCGCGTGCGCGCGCCGATCGCCCGGGGGCGCGTCCGCATCGCATCGGGATCGGAGACGCTCTTCCTCGGCAAGGCTCGCGCCTATAAGCCGAGCATCATGGAATCCGTCCCCGTGACGCCCGCCATGCTCAAGCGCGCGAACGGATCCGTCACCATCAGCATCGAGCCGATCGAGGAGAATGAACGATGAGCACCATCGAGCGCTTCCATTGCACCACCTGTCCCTCGGAGTGCCTGCTCGACGTCGAGGTCGAGCAGACGAGCCATGGACGGGCAGCGGTAGCCGTGAGCGGCAACCGCTGCCCGCGCGGGGACGCCTTCGCCCGTCAGGAGATCGTCTGCCCCTTGCGCATCCTCACCACGACGGTGCCGGTGCTCGGCTCGGATATCGAGCTGCTGCCCGTTCGGACATCGGGCGCCATCCCGCGCGCCCTGCACCGCGAGGCCATGTCGGTGCTGCGACGGACCCGTGTGGTCGCACCGGTGCGCATGGGTGACGTGATCATCGCCGATCTACTCGGCACGGGCGTCGGCGTGATCGCCTCGATCGATGCCGAGGCGCGCGAGCCCTAGCGATCGATCCTGGTCGGCTCGTGGGTGAAGGAGTTGAGCACCTCAGCCCCCTCCTCGCCCACGAGCACCAGGTCCTCGATGCGCACGCCGGTGCGGCCGGGTAGGTAGATACCCGGCTCGATCGAGAAGGTCATACCGGGTTCGACCACCGCCTCGTTAGCGAGCGACACATCGCCCGGCTCATGGTCCTGCAGGCCGATCGAATGCCCGAGCCGATGCGTGAAATAGGAACCGTAGCCCGCTTCCTCGATGATCTCGCGCGCGGTCCGGTCGATGTCGCAGAAGCGCACGCCGGGGCGGATCATGCGTTCGGCAGCCTCGTTGGCCGCACGGACGACGTCGTAGATACGGGCGCTCTCCGCATCGGGCGCGCCCCAGAAGAAGGTGCGCGTCATATCCGAGCAGTAACCCCGGTACTGGCCTCCGATATCGAACAGCACCACCTGGCTGTCGCCGAGCACGGTGCCGTCCGGCTCATGATGGGGGTCGGCGGCGTTCGAGCCGAAGCTCACGATCGGCGTGAACGAGAAGCCCTCGCAACCCTGCGCATGATAGAGGTCGAGGAGCTGCGCGGCGATCTCGCGCTCGCTCGCCCCGGGGTGCACGAGCGAGGGCAGCTGCGCCATCACGGCGTCGTTGATGCGGCTCGATGCGCGCATGAGCTCCTGCTCGCGCTCATCCTTGATGGCGCGCGTCGCCGCCACCGCGTCGGAACCAAGGAAGTACGTTGGCGCGGCGCGGCGCTCCTGGAGCGGAATCAGGAAGCCCGAGCGCATCTGGGCATCGATGCCCAGCGGCAGCGCCGGATCGATATGACGCATGAGCACGTCCGGCAGATCGTCCGTATCCGAGAAGACCACCACCTCGGCATCCTCGTACGCATCGATGGGATACAGCGCGTTATCGAAGATGACCGGCGCGCTCCCCGCCTTGAGCAGGACGCCGGAGAAGCGCTCGTACATCTCGGCATAGAACCCGGTGAGATAGAAGATGGACCACGGATCGGCCACCAGAAGCTGGGCGTCGGGATGGGTCGCCTCGAGGCGCTCCAGAACCCGGTTGATTCGATCTTGCAGCACACGTGCCATGACAACTCCTCTCGTGGACCTCGCGCCGGTCAAGCGCGAGCCATCGGCCCTTTGTCTTCGAGAGCATTCTGACACAACGGCCCCTCGCGCGCAGGCGCCGTGATGCGACTGTGAACCTTTAAGTTCAAGTTTAAGGTGAGCTTTGCAACCCTTATACTGAAACAGAATGTATACACGTTGAAGGTGGGGTCTATGCACGATCGCGACACGGCTCAAGGACCAGGCATCCGTGCCCGCAGGACCGTTCGAATGCTCTGCGCGGCAGGCCTGAGCCTGTCCCTGGGTCTGGGCGTCATGCCGCAAGCCTACGCCGCCTCGTCGAGCACGAACACCGAGCTCGAGCAGCTTACGAATGAAGTCAACAAGGCGACGTCGATCTTTGCGAAGGCGACTGAGAAATCTGCAGACCTGCAGGCGCAGGTAGACACCCTGGCGGGCGAGATCATAGCACTCGAGCAGGATGTGCTGCCCGAGAAACGCCAAGCGGCATCGGATGCCGCGGTGACCCTGTACAAGCAGCAATGCGATGGCGGCAACCTGTTGTCGATGCTGTTCAGCGCGAACTCCCTGAGCGACCTGATCGAGCTGAACAAATACCTCGCGACCATCCAGTCTTCCAACGTCCGCGCCCTGGAGGATTTCAACAAGATCCACGACGAGCTGCAAGAGAAGCTTTCAAGCCTGAGTGCCGCGAAAGACGAGGCCCTATCCCAGCAGCGCGTCGCCGACGAAGCGCTCGCAACCGCCAAGGAAGCGCATGCCAAGATCGAGCAGAAGGCGTCGTCGGAAGACCAGCAGGAGGCTGAAGCGGCGCGCAAGGCCGCCCAGGCAGCCGAGGAAGCGAGGCAGCAGATCGAGCAAGCTGAGCAGCAGGCGCAGCCCGTTCCCGAGACCGAATCGCAGCCGCAGCCGCAGCCCGAAACGGAGGCGGAGCCCCAACCAGACAAGCCCGGAGGCGGCGACGAGACCGGCAGCGGCACGCAAGGGTCGACCGGCACCGTGCCCGACCAGGGCGCAGGCTCCGACAAGCCCGCCGATCAAGGCGGCTGGCTCTCCGGCGTAGCGTCGTACTACGGCATCGGAGACGGCTTCATGGGCGGTACGACCGCCAGCGGGGAGATCGTGACGGAGACCTCGATGGGTATCGCGATGCTCAACGTGCCCTTCGGAACCCGCGTGGAGATACGCTATGGCGGACGCTCCGTCATCGCCTATGTAAACGACCGCGGCCCTTATGTGCACGGTCGCGTCATCGATATGCAGCCTGCCGTCGCGCGCGCCCTCAACTTCATCGACGTGGGCGTGGGAACGGTGGAATACCGCTTCCTGTAGCCCGTGCTGCATCCCGTTCGCGCCGAGCAACCTCGACGGATGCTGGATGCCTGGGCGCGCGATGCGCATGCGATCGCAGCGGCATAGCCCTGGCGACGGGACGGCGCCCGCGTGCGAGCGCAGGGTCCGTCCCGTCGCCTCCTTCGTTGCGAGCCGGCCTATCCGCGGAGCAACCCCGACACCTCGCCCGCCAACGTGATCGTGCCGGCGGCCACGACGGGCTCCCCGGCAGCAGCGAGCGCGTCCAACGCATCGGCAACCGTATCGTATACCGCCGTCAGACAGGTCCGATCACGGCCCTGGCTCTCGAGGAAGGCCGTAACCTTGTTCGCGAGCTCATGGGGCGGCAGGGCGCGATCGGAGGCCGTCGCGGTCACCACGACGCGCGGAAATGCCGGCACGAGCAGGTCGACGATGCCTTCGACGTCCTTATCGGAGAGGGCGGCCAGCAGCAACGTCGGACGCCCGTCGACGCAAGGATCGAGCTCATCCAGCGCGGCGACGAAGTTCTCGCAGCTCTGGGGATTATGGCATGCATCCACCAGCACGAGCGGATCGCGGCGCACCACATCGAATCGACCCGGGATGAGGCAGGTATCCAGGGCAGAAGCAACGACGGCGCCGTCGAGCGCGCGCCGTCGATAGGATTCTGCGACGGCGATAGCGCATGCCGCGTTCTGCGCCTGATAGACGGGCTTGGCGATTTCGATCTCGTAGGAGCCGTAGGGACCCGAGCAGGCAAACCCGACGGTGTCTCCCAGATACGCCGGGCGCTTCCGCAGAACATGATCCGAATGGAACGGCGCGACGCCGCACGCCTCGCAGCGCTCCCGCATCACGCGCGCCACAGAAGGCTCGCGAGTCCCCTCCCCCAGCACGACCGAGCGGCCGGGCTTGATGACCGCCGCCTTCTCGCCCGCGATCGCTTCGAGCGTATCGCCCAGGATGCGCACGTGGTCCAACCCGATGCCGGTTACGGCGACGGTGACCGGATCGGTGGCCGAAGTCGCATCCCAGCGACCCCCCATGCCGACCTCGAGGACGGCGACGTCCACGCGCGCCTCGGCGAATACGACCATGGCGGCAACCGTCAGCAGGTCGAATGGCGTGATGGTATAGGCCTCGAGCCCCCGGGCGGCCCGGCGCGCGTTCACCCTTCGACCGGCTTCGGCCGCGCACGACACGCCGCGGCTGAAGGCCTCGGGGCAAACCACGCTTCCATCGACCTCCATGCGCTCCTCATAGCGTACGAGCTGGGGCGATGTATAGAGGGCCGTACGAAGCCCCTCGGCGCGAAGAAGGGCTGCGCAGAAACGCGTCGTGGAGGTCTTGCCGTTCGTGCCCGCAATCTGGATGCAATCGAAATGCGCATCGGGACGGCCGAGCTCATCGAGCATGTCGATGACCGTCTCGAGCAACGGCCCCGTCGTTCCGGGCAGGACGCCGGTATCGGCAGCGAGCTCGACAGCGTCGGAGTACGAAAGCGCGGAAAAGGCGAAGGGGACGGTATAGGGTTCTTGACACGTAGCCATTTTCACTCCCATTGCGCCATACCATATGGACGGCATGGCGGCGTGTGCACGATTTGGATATCGAAAGCGCCTCGTCAACAGAAAAAAGCCCGGTAACCGAAGGGGATACCGGGCCAAAACAAGAAGCGCTCTTAGAAGTCGGCCAGCTGGGCCTTGAGCGCGGCGATCGTATCGACGAGCTCGGCGGCGCGGGCGCGCTTGCCCTCGACGATCTCGGGCGCGGCCTTGGCGATGAAGCCCTGGTTGGACAGGGTCTTCTCGGCGCTCGCAAGCTCCTTCTCGGCAGCCTTGAGCTCCTTCTCCATGCGGGCGCGCTCCGCCTCGAAATCCACGAGGTCGCCCATGACCACGTACGCATCGAAATCCGGACCGGCGAGCGCGATGGCCTTGTCGGGCTTCGCGAACTCATCGGCGGTCGAAACGGCGAGCTCACTCACGTTTGCCAGATCGCAGATGAAGTCCGCCATGCCGCGAATCGCCTCGGCGACCTCGGCCGTGGTCGCCTTGATGTCGCACCGCAGCTCCTGCTTCGGCGAGATGCGGTAGCGAGCGCGGCTCGTGCGGACGTCGGTGACGACGGCGCGCATGAGCTCGAAGGACTTCTCGGAAGTCTCGTCGAGGAAGCGCTCGAAATCGGCGGGCTCGGGCCAGGAGGCGATCATGAGGGCCTCGGCGCGCTCGTAGGAACCGTCTTCCTTCACATCGAGGTAGCTGGCGGGCATGGTGTCCCAGATCGCCTCGGTGACGAACGGCATGAGCGGGTGCATCAGGCGCAGCGAGGTGTCGAGCACGAAGATGAGGTTGCGCTGGGCCTGCAGGCGGGCGGCATCGTCCTTGAGACGGGTCTTGGTGACCTCGACATACCAGTCGCAGACCTCGTTCCAGAAGAAGTTCTGCACGCCGCGGGCCATCTCGCCGAAGGTGTAGTTTTCGATGCCCTCGGTGACCATGCGCACGGCCTTGGCCAGACGGCTGAACATCCAGGCGTCGGCCGCGGTCTCGGCGACGGGCTCGCCGGGCGTGTAGCCCTCCATGTTCATGAGCAAAAAGCGGCTCGCGTTCCAGATCTTGGTGACGAAGGCGCGGGCCTGCTCGGTGCGGGCAGAGCCCTTGAGGGCCTTCGTCTTCTTGTCGATGTCGGCGTCGAACTTGACGTCCTGGTTGGTGGTGCACAGCGTCAGCAGGTTGTAGCGCATGGCGTCGGCGCCGTACATGTCGATGAGGTCCATCGGGTTCACGCCGTTGCCCTTGGACTTGGACATGCGGCTGCCGTCCTTGGCGAGGATCGTCGGGTAGATGACGACGTCGTGGAACGGCACCTCGTCGAGGAAATACAGCGAGCTCATGACCATGCGTGCGACCCACAGGGCGATGATGTCGCGCGCGGTGACGAGCGCGGTGGTGGGGTGATGCCCCTCGAGCTGCTCGGGGTGCTGCGGCCAGCCCTGCGTGGCGAAGGTCCACAGCTGGGAGCTGAACCAGGTGT
>URKM01000002.1 GCA_900548365.1 uncultured Collinsella sp.
TCGTCGACGCGACCCCGCACAGGGCCGCGGTGCTGTGGCTCGCCTCGAACGAGGTATCCAAGGGCTGGACCGAGCCGGACGGCACGATGACCTTCCGCCCCTACGAGACGGTGAAGCGCGCCGACATGGCCGCGTTCCTGCACCGCATGGACGAGAAGGGGCTGGTGGGCGAAGCGAGGTAGCCGGCAAGGCCCATGCGAGCCATTCCAAGCGTATGCAGCCCGATTCGGCTTCACCGATTTCCAAACGAGTGAACAACCAGCTATTCAGCGCCCCCGGTCGCGAGCGATCATGCCACGCGACCGGGGGCGCCCGGCACATTACGCGTTCGAACCGCTCCCCGACCCATCTCGAACGCCGAGGGGCGGCGGTGTACTATTTGATGGTAAGCCTCTTAAGCCAGAAAGCGCGGAAGGAGACCGATACGCATGAGCGCGCAGAAACGAAAATCCGAGCAGGAGCGGCGACCCGGACGGGCATGGCAGCCCGCGCAGGCGGCGCAACCACACGTGCCACGGCACCAAACACCGGACCGCTGTGGGCGTGAATCGGCACGCGGACCGCTCAAGGCCATTCTACTGGGGGCGTTGGTCCTCATTACTCTGTGTCTGCCACCGCTCGCGGCCCAGGCGGGTTCCTGGGGAGGAACCGTCCTTTCCAAAGGACTCGTCTACGACGACGTGTACGGCGTAGTGGGCGGCAACGCCATCATGACGAAAAAGGTCGATGAGCAGGCCGGTCTCGACGTCATGCAGATGGACCTGGTGGGCTCAGACGGCACCGTTAAGTTCAGCACTGGATTCATCTTCAACGATGACCCATAC
This sequence comes from uncultured Collinsella sp., assembly GCA_900548365.1. Lineage (GTDB taxonomy): Bacteria > Actinomycetota > Coriobacteriia > Coriobacteriales > Coriobacteriaceae > Collinsella. The sequence continues at coordinate 825 of URKM01000002.1, forward strand.
CCGCAGATGCTGCCACATGAGTCGTACGCGTATCGACCGGCGAGCGGATGGGGCGGCAGGGGCCCTGGCTCGTCGTACGCGTTCAGGTCCGGTGACGGAAGCATCGTCGTCCAGAGCAACGAGGACAATAGCTATAGCTATGTGAACCCCGCGGGAGAGACATTCATCTCCGGAGCTGACGGCATTGCAACGGCCCCGGGCATCAGCCAGGCCATCGAGGCACGGTTGAACGACGGCGCACTCGACCTCAAACTGTGGGACACGGCAACGGGACGGCTCCTGGACCAGCAAAAGATGGGCGATGCGGTCCTCAGCATCAGCTATTTCGAAGGCTTCGACCCGCAATACGATGGCGACTGGAGCGTGTCCTGGTATGCAAAGACGCCCGAAGAGGACCACGAACGGCACAGCATCGAAGTCATCGACAACAAGATGCATATCGATTACAGCAATCCGGACATTAGGCCTCCCCTGCCGCCCTACGATCCAAACAACGTATATATAAACGATGGCTACGCTATCAAGCTCACCGAGGCACGAGACCTCTCGTTCACCCTGCCCGATGGCACGTCCTTCATAATTCGCGGCCCGTTCCTGAATACCAGCTGCAGCTCCGACGGCGTTATTACGACTTCAAAAAACAACGGCGGCGCATACGAAACGCACTTCTACACAATCGATGGTGCGGAGCTCTTCGCCGGCAGGGGTTTTAGCCACATCGAGCGCATCGAAAACGGCGCCGAGTACCTTTGCAGCCGCAGTGTCGATGGCTGGCCTGCCTACGAAATATGCCGCCCGGATGAAAACGCGGGAACGCCATTGCATACAGCGGAACACAGTACCTGCAAGGTCGTTGGAGCATATATCACGGAAGTTGTTGGAGACTATTCAAGTGAACGGCGTCTCATCCAGGTTTTCGACCGCACGGGAACAGTGCGCCTGACATTCGATTCAAGCGAACAGTGCTCGTACTTCTGGAAGGTGTACTACAACGAGGAAGACTACCCCGCCCCCTTGCCGGAGATATATCAGGTGTCCAAGCAGCATGGCAAGAACGCCTATTACGATAAGGACCTGAATCTCATAACCGAGTTCGATGGAGACCTCGGCATCGCTCGGGAAATCGATGGCGAAATGCTCGCCCATCTCCTCCCCGATACCGCGTCACCCTACGACAATAAGCCGTTCCTCCTCTTCGATAAGAACATCGAACCCGCGCTCCTGAACGGCATGCAGCGCGTACGGGCGGCCGGTGCCGCAGAGCGCGGGGAGCTCAATTACGTCACCGATGGCAAGGGACGCTACGGCGCCTTTAACGATCGGGGAAGCGAGGTTATTCCGGTCGAATTCGAAAATATCTGCGACCTGGGCGAAAACCTGGACGACTCCACCATCCTGGTGAAGCGCGACGGCAGATGGTACTTCATGGACGTGACGGGGCGGGAGCCGCAGCCCCAGGCGCCCGCCTTCAGCGACGTGGTCGCCGGCGAGACGCCCCACGCCGAGCACATCGCCTGGCTCGCGGCGAGCGGCGTGTCGAAGGGCTGGGGCAACGGCGACGGCACCTACTCCTTCCGCCCCTATGCCGAGGTCGCCCGCTGCGACATGGCCGCCTTCCTCTACCGCACGGCGGGCGAGCCGGCATTCGAGCCCACGGCGGAGCAGCGCGCCGCGTTTCGCGACGTGGACGAGGGGACGCCGCACGCCCGCGAGGTCTGGTGGCTCGCCGCGCAGGGCATCTCGGCCGGATGGGACGAGGCGGACGGCACCAGGACCTTCCGCCCCTACGACACGGTGAAGCGCTGCGACATGGCCGCGTTCCTGAACCGCCTCGCCAAGAACGCCGGGAAGCCGGCGGGAGCCCGCTCGCCCTTCACCGACGTCGTCGACGCGACCCCGCACAGGGCCGCGGTGCTGTGGCTCGCCTCGAACGAGGTCTCCAAGGGTTGGACCGAGCCGGACGGCACGATGACCTTCCGCCCCTACGACACGGTGAAGCGCGCCGACATGGCCGCGTTCCTTCACCGTATGGACGAGAAGGAGCTGGTGGGCGAAGCCTAGCCCACGCGAGCACCGACGAGCAGGCCCGTCTATAGCAATGTGCCCGTCACGGATGAGTTCCATGGCGGGCGCCACGGCAATTAAGGCAGCATGAGGTAGTTCAATCCCGCAATAGCTGCGATACATTCCGCTACACAAAAGGTGCCCGTCGGCTACAACCGACGGGCACCTTTACGTTAAAGAGCCTGTGATCACGTGTGACTCAACGCCACGAGCTCGATCGGAACCGGCGCGGCTACTCCGCGGGCAGCAGTCCGTAGTCGGACATGCGATGCAGGAAAGCCGACATGTCGCAGCGAACGACGATGTTGTACGGACGGAACGTCTTGGATCCATCGGACTCATTCCAGCCCGTGGAAATGCCAGAGGAGGCGAGCCAGAAGATCTCGTTCGCATGCGGGGTGCTGGCGTCCACGTCGCGGAACGCCGCGCGCTCGGAAGCATTGGGCTCGAACGCAGGCGAACCAGCAAGCCGATACAGGAACGCGGCCATGTCGCAACGCGTCACCTCGGCATAAGGACGGAACTCGTACACGCCGTTGCCCATGTTCCAGCCAGCGCTGATGCCGGTGGAAGCAAGCCACCAGATCTCCTTGGCGTGCGGGGTGCTGGAATCGACATCACGGAACTTCGCGCGCTCGGCAGCAGAAGGCGTGTACTCAGGCGACCCGACGAGGCGATACAGGAAGGCCGCCATGTCGGCGCGAGCGACGTTGACGAAGGGGCGGAACGTATAGCCGTTGGGCTCACGCCAACCCTTGGAAATGCCAGCGTTAGCAAGCCAGTTGATATGCTCGAGGTGCGGGGTGTTGGCGGTCACATCCATGAAGACGCTCGGCATGAGTTCGTAGCCAACGATGTAGGGAGACCCCGCCACGCGCGGCAACTCGCTCAGAACGGCGATATAGTACGTATCGGCAGGAAGCATGCCGCAATCAAAGAAGGTCGCCGTGCTCTCATCAAGCGAGCCACCATAGTACGGCGTCTGGCCAACCAGGGCATTTTCACTCGCATCCAGGCCAAAGTGGAGAATTTCGCCCTGCGCGTTCTCAAGCGCATACATGATCCCCGGCACGCCGGCAAGCATCACGCGAACGGAGCTCGGCTTGGTAAGCGTGAACTTGTAGTAATCAAGATCGGCGATCTCCTGCGTAGTCCCACTCAAGGCAGCGTTATATAGGAAACCCAGGGCACCATTATGGGCGGCAAGGGGCGTAGCGTCCTCTATGCTGCCGTTATCCTCGTACTCGTACACGTACTGATCGGCATATTTATCCATGCCGGGCACGGTCTCGTATACAAAGCCCAGGCTACCAGAATAATCAGTGCTGATAAGCGCAGTTACCGTATAGGTACCAGCGGGAAGCGCGACGGGGAACGCTTCCATATCGAGGCCGTACTTAGCAAGACCAATAATGCAGCCCTGATCATGCTCGTTCTGAATCATAAATGAAGCCGAGCTACGATACGACGTTGTACGAGCTGCAAATCGAACAACCGTCGACCGGCGGATCGTAAACGTAAAATCGGTAAAGAGCGTATTGCGGTCTACGCTCACCCACTTCGTGACACCATCCTGAATGGGATAGCTGCCGCCCAAGCGGGCATCGTTCTTAGAAAGCATCTTAGGCGCCGATACCGCCTCCGTATCAGCGATGTCGGCGTAAGAGTCCTTGAGTTGGTCAAGGGCCTTGGCCTCAACCTGCTCGGCTGGCTCCCATTGGCCGGAGGCGACCTCTTCGAGCCCTTCCAGTTCTTGCGAGATCGCCGCGCCGTCGAGATTTGCAGCCAAGCTCTCAACGGCATGCGCAGTCGTAGGCGCAACCAGGCAAGCGCATGCTAACGCAAGCACTCCTACATGGCCAAGCGCGCGACTAACAGGTTTTAGCATTTTGCTCCTTCCCCTAAATGAACAGAACTAACCACAATGGTCATTTTTACTATATCGCCACGCGACAGCCGTTTGTTGCGCAACAATTATGAGCAGAGTCAGCAAGCGGCAAGCCACCTATGAGCCTAAATAACAGGGCTCGTCGAATCGATATTCGACGAGCCCTCATAGAGTTCACTCAAAAAGAAGTAAACCAACTGCAGCTATATCGCTACCCCTTATTCACCAGGCCGTTTTGCTCCATGCGGTGCAAGAAGGCGGCCATGTCGCAACGCGCGACCTCCAGGTAAGGACGGAACGTCTTGGTGCCATTCGACTCGTCCCAGCCCTTGGATACGCCAGACGAAGCAAGCCACAGAATGGCACGACGGTGCGGCGTGGAGGCGTTCACGTCCGCAAAGCCGGGAACCGAAGACTCGTCGAATGCGGGCTCGCCGGCGAGGCGGTAGAGGAACGCGGCCATATCCGCACGGACCACATTAGCGTACGGGCGGAAGCTGAAGGTGCCGTTCCCGTTGTCCCATCCCTTGGAGATGCCGGTGGACGCAAGCCACAGGATGGCGCGACGGTGCGGCGTCGAGGAATCGACATCGGTGAACTGAGGCGCCGAAGACTCGTCAAACGCAGGCTCACCCGCGAGACGGTACAGGAAGGCGGCCATGTCGGCGCGAGCTACGATCGCATAGGGACGGAAATTGAACGTGCCGTTGCCGTTGTCCCAGCCCTTAGAGATTCCCTTGCGAGCGAGCCATTGGATATGCGCGTTATGCGGGGTCGAAGTGAACACATCGTTGAAAACATTCGGGTACTCATATGAAACCGAAATAGAACCGAAGTTTCCTGAGTGCGAGGTGAAATAAGAAACCTCGAGATAGTAGTCTCCAGCCTCAAGATTAACCGTCTTATCATCCCATATGAGCTCGTCGTCACGATATTGCCAATTAGCAATTTTCTGACCATCGTTGCCCTTGCAAGACATAAGCGATATCGAAATGCTCTGATGGGTGCAGTTAGGGAAGAAATCCAAGCCGAAATTCAACTTAACAGGGCCAGACTCCTCGACCGTGAATTTGAATGCATGGAACCACCAATCCTTGAACTGCGTCTCCGTGGAATACTTACCGTACTCAAGCACTGTAGTTTCATTCGAGCTGATGTAGCCATCCTCAACCAAATTGCCATCAGCACCAAGCGTATACCACGTTACATTATTTCCGAAGCTGAACTTGTCAGTCGTATCCCAGCTTGGATCGCCAGGCCGATGGGTGGCGATGGCCTCGGAATCGTTGAACGCCGAACTGAATGACGGACAGGCACCCTTGAAATCAAAACGCTTAACAGGGAACGCAAGCGCCTGTCGCCCAATCGAAGCAACGTTTTCAGGAATCACAACAGTATCGACAGCGGCACAACCGTAGAAAGCATATTCTCCGATTTCAATTAGACCGACAGGCAGCGCTGATGGAGCAAATTGCCCGCAATCTCTAAATGCCTCTGCGCCCACCGAAGTCAAACCACCAGGGAGCTTAATGTCCGTCAACCGAGAGCAACCCTTGCAAAAAGCCTGTGGAATGGAGGTTATTCCAGCGGGAAATACGATATGCTCTATTATCTCGTTATACCTGAACATATCGTTGGGCAGGGCAACAACCGAGTCGGCAAATATGAATGACTTGAGATTCTTATACAAGCTATCGCTAAAGGAGACCTTACCAAATCCCGTGATACCATCGTGGACAACAACCGCTTTCGCGAGGCTTTCATCATCTGTATAAACCTGCTGGGATACCTCGCCCGTACCGCAGATCTCTAACGTCCCGTCTTCGTTTTGAATCCAAAACGCGCTCTCACCACAAATCCCGATATCGCGCATCGTTGCCCAATTTATATCAAATAGCTCTGGGAGCCACGGGTCATATTCATCATTCCAAGTTTCATCACCGGGCGCACGTAAAATCTCACACCGATGGTCTTGGTTAAATCCAGACATTGCATACTCGCCAAAATACTTTTGCCATCCTGGAGTTCGAGGCCCCGTAAACAACAATAGTTCGCAATTCGGCATATCACTCAATGCGAAATTGCATATATAGGTAATTCCCTCGCCAATGATGATGCCGCGAATTGATTTACCGTGTTTTTTTGCCCATGGCGAATCGGTAGAGCCATTGAAATCCATCTTCCCCGCACCATCAATGATGAGCAGTCCGGAATCGTACACTTCCCACGTAACACCGGTACCGCATCTTCCTTGCTCAACGAGGTTGCCGTAGTTTTCTGGACGGGCTGACGTAACCGCTTCCTGATCCATCGTGACAGCAGAAGCAGAATCAACCTCGATTGCCAATGCAGCTGGGGCCGAAACGCACACCGAAGCCGCCATGCAAAGCGAGAACATCAACAACCTTCCATTTCGAACGCGTAGCATCTTGCAGACTCCTTTCATACATCAGAACGCGAGCATCTTCCACGCTCCCTTCTCTATTTACGCTATCAATATCTGCAGACTATTTGTTGCGCAACAAATCCGAACCCAAGCGAGTCAATCTATTGAGTCGATTGATCTATGTATGCTTCTTGCGTAACTTACCGAGCTCATGACTATCAAATAGCGACATCGATATTCATCGAACACGAACAAGCAGTCCGGCGCGTTCGCGGTAATCTATATTTCAATTCCGTTGTTCCAAAACAACCGCCATCCCACCTGCCTAGCGCTGATTACGGCATTCGTATCTAGACCCTTCTTGAGATAAGCTATAGCGAAAGGAAGGGAGCGACCTATGACCTCTCGCGACAAGACGATTCATGCGAGCGTCTGGACCGTAGCCCCGGCGGCGTTGCTTGCGATGCTCATCGCGTTGCAAGGCGGGTACTACGCCGGCCCTACCGCTATAACGGTTATAGCCTTTTCTCTAGCCGCCATGGTGCTGGCATTCATTTGTGGCGTGCAAAGGAAAACTCCTAAGAAAAGAGATGCGGGCGAACCTCGGTTCCAAGTGCTGTTCGCGCATTCCACATCCCTCGTCCCATCGGCGGCAATTGCCATCTGCCTGCTCGCGTGGTGCGCGGCACGGCCGCTCCTCGACGGGATCGCCAGCTACGAAACGCTTGCGGCTATGGCGCGACCAGCCCTCGCCATAGCGACGGCAACGTACTGGCTGCAGCTCTCACAAGCCGAGAAGCACTCCGCCATCCAGTTGATCGCGTACGAGGGCGTGCTCTTCTCGGTTGTCGCGCTTCTCATGTTCGCCCGCGTGCTCCCCTATCCCGGCGCCGTCGTAGACGGACGCCTGCAGTTCACATTCCAGTACGCCAACACCGCGGGCGTCTACTTCGCCGTCATGAGCTGCCTCATATGGTCACAGGCTCGCACCCGTGGCATCAAAGCGCTGGCCGCTCTGCCTCTTGCCTGCGCCCTGTTGACGCAATCCATGGGAACGTTCGCCACCATCGTAATCGTTGGGTGCGCATGGGCGCTCAAAAAGCTCAAACTGACTCGAATGAAGCAGGAAAACGCCGCGCAGACAAAGGCAACAGTTAGCAAGATCGCCATCGCGGTCCTCGGTGTCGGTGCACTGGCCGTGCTCGCCGTCTGCATCGGCGCCCCCGATCGCCTCGATTCGGCTCTACAGACGGGTGCGGAGCGACTCATACAAACCCTGGATGGAACGCGCGCTCTAACAGCGGAGCCACTTATCGGCATAGGACCGCAACAATGGCGCGTAGTGCACCCCCGAGTGCAATCGGCTCAGTACACCGCGAACGTGATTCACAACAGCTACCTGGGGTTCACCCTGTCCTATGGGCTGATCGGCATCGCGCTGGCCGTGCTCTGCATGGTGACGCTATGGAAAGGCGCGATAAGGGCGACAGAAGACCGAATACCAGGCACGCACGCCGCCGCAGCGCTGCTGCTTCTCCATGCGCTCGTTGACTTCGACCTTTCGTTCGGCTCTGTGATCGTGCTGCTCGTACTCATACTGCTTTCCAATCGAGCGCCCGCATCATCCGAATCCGCCTTAGACTCCCCGGTAAACAGAATCACTCATGTTAGCGTCGCCGCGTATGCCGTCCTCGGCATCGTCCTCCTCGCCTCCGGCGTAAGCGCGCTATCGTTCGACGTACGCGAAAACCAATTCCTTTCGGATATTCAAGCCATAGGACCTCGATCCGCATCGCGGCAGATCGCCGCAGATCCACTCGCCCGCAACGATCAGGCGGTGCGCACACGCCTCTACCAATCCTGCACCACACCAGACGAATGCGAGGCTGCAATCGAACTGCACGATGCGTCCCCCCTCGCCGTAGCTACGCCGGGCATGACGGCGCTTGCCCGCTGCCTCTACACCGCAGACCGTCCCGAAGAGGCGGAACTCCTGCTTTTGCGCACGCTTCAAGATCAGCCATACAACGTAGCCGCCTACACCCAAGCCGCAGATTTATTCGCACGCTACGATGTAAGCGAGCAAGCAGAGCAGCGCTACGTGACGCTACGCGACCGCAGCATGGATTACCTTGCGGCATGGCCCGCCAACTTGCTGAACAATCAGCAAGAACCCCCGCGGATCGAGGCGCAGCAACCCTAAAGCACCCGTTTCCGGCCCGACAACCGACCCGAAACGCAATCCCATCTCGCCATCAGGAAACCGATGCGGCATGATCGCATACCAGCTACCAGCATCGACGCGCATGTGTCCGTACAAACCGTTACGATATATGCAGCTAGCTAGGTCCCCGCGCTAGGGGTTCGAGGAAGGAGCAGATAGTGCAAAAGAACATCAAGGCAGTCCTCGCCGCAACCGTGGCGGTGCTCTGTCTGTGCGCGCTGCCGTTTGCCGCACAAGCAGGCTCGTGGGGAGGCACCGTCCTGTCAAAGGGCCTCGTCTACGATGACGTCTACGGCGTGGTAAACGGCAATGCGCAGATGAGCAAGAAGATCGTGGAGAACGAGAACGAGATCGTTTACGAAACGGACCTTGTATCTTCCACGGGCGCCGTGCTGTTCAAGACGGGCTATGTTCAAGGGAAGCTTGGTGGGGACTTTGGCGTCAAAGCCCATAAAGATTTCCGCTACATGCCCCATGAACCGCTCTTCGATGGCAGGGCGTCCGTCACGGGCGAGTTTGGCGTGTCCCACGGCGGCATGCGAGCGATCGACACCACGAACAACAAGGTCGTCGTGGTAAACGCAAAGGGAAGGATCGTCCTGGATGGCTACGACGGCGCAGCCATCCTCGTTCAAGACCAGGTTGCTCTTGGGGCAAAGCACAGCGGGGATCACGTTGACATCACGCTCGTTGACCTTCAAACAGGAGAAACGCTCGATACCGCGTCGGGCTACCGCGGTGCCACGGCAGTCGGTTACGTCGAGGCAGACAGCGGCTCGGCTACGGTATGGCTGTTCCTCCCCGGCATTCAAGACACCACCTATGTGACGGTGCAAAACCGAAAGCTCCAACTGCACTCCGACCCGTACACGCCCGATCCCAACACGGTCGTATACAACTACCTCGGCTACACCGTTCGGTTAATGGCGGACAAGAGCATCTCGATCACCCAGCCCTCCGGTGACGTGAAAACAATCGCCGGCCCATTCAGCAGCGCATCAGTGATAACGAACGACTACGAGCATCCCGTTATCTGGGCGAATGAAGACGCGGGGCCCTTCCGCTACTTCACGATGTTCGCAGAGGAGCTCTTTCCCGGCAAACACTACGATCGCGTTGAGCGTCTCGGCGACACGAACGCCTATCTCTGCCAAGACAGCGACATGGACTCGGCAAGCTACTACATCGACCGCATGGATGGCAGCGAGAGGACTCTGATCGAGCGCATCCAAGGGCACGATGCCATGTACCTCGCATTCAATGAGTTCGCCATCCGCTACAAGCACGTCACCGTCAACGGCTACATCGTTCAGGTGGTAACGGCTATCGTCGACGCATCCGGCAAGACGCTCAAGACGTACGACCCCAGTGAGCAGTGGCTCTTGGGTTCCACGAAAAGCGTGACCGATCTTGGGCCCATCCACGCATTCAACCAAGCGCGGCTGCATCTCTATAAAGAGAATGGCGTCAGCGTTTACCTCGACAGCAACCTCAATCCCGTGAAGACTATCGATGGCCGCGTTGGGCTCAGCCAGGCCTATCTCGTTAAGGGGGAAATCTGCTACCCCATCATCACCCACGAGAACGAGCGCAAGCACCATCTACCCAATGTCCTGTGCGACGCCGACTTCAACACCATCGATGTTCAGGGGTATCAACGGGTTGTGGCTGGTGGAGCAACCTACCATAAGGGCATCCTATACGTCACCGATGGCCAAGGACGCTACGGCGCGTACAACTCGTCCACCAGCGAGATGATCGTTCCCGCACAATTCGACAGCATCTACGACATCGGAACGCAATCTTCCAACGATACGATCCTGGTCCAAAAAGACGGAAAATGGTACTTCATGGACCTCTCGGGCAAAGCACCCGAGAAACCTTCTCCTGAAACACCTTCATTCAGCGATGTAGACGAATCCACCCCGCACAAGGACCATATCGCATGGCTCGCCGCCGAGGGAATCTCGAAGGGATGGGACAACGAGGACGGCACCCATAGCTTCCGACCGTATGATACGGTGAAGCGCTGCGACATGGCGGCCTTCCTCTACCGCCTGGCGGGCGAGCCGGAATTCGACGAGAACGCCGCCCCGCGCTTCTCCGATGTCAACCAGAACACGCCGCATCGACGCGCCATCCTCTGGCTGGCATATAAGGGCATTTCAAAGGGTTGGGACAACCATGACGGCACGTACAGCTTCCGGCCGTTCGAGATCGTGAAGCGCTGCGACATGGCCGCGTTCCTCTATCGCCTGGCTGGCAACCCCACAATCGACGAGGGTGCGATTGCTTCCTTTGCCGATGTTGTCGCCGATACGCCGCACCGCGAAGCCATCCTATGGCTCGCAGCCTCAGGAGTCTCGAAGGGTTGGGAGGAAAAAGACGGCACCAAGACGTTCCGCCCCTACCTTGACGTATCCCGCTGCGATATGGCGGCCTTCCTGCACCGCATAGATGAAAACGGATTGGTGAAGTAGGTCGTCGGAACTCCGCGGATTCATCGCCGTGAACCCGCGAATCCATCCATAACGAAGGGCCAGAACGCAATTCAGAATGCGTTCTGGCCCTTGTTCATGTTTACAACAGCAGGAAGCCATTCACAGGCTCCTGCGATCCGGTTCGTAACGAACCGTTTACGCGAAGCGAGCAGCCAGGCGATGGAGGAAGGCGGCCATGTCGCAGCGGGTGACGGTACCGTACGGCTTGAAAGTGCCGTCCGGGAAACCGGTGGCGATGCCCGCATGTGCGAGCCACAGAACATCCTCGCGGTGCGGGGTGTCGGTGACGATATCCGGAAACGCAACGCCCTGCGCCCCGGGCTTCCACGTGAAGGAATCTCCTAGGTCGAACTTCGTGGCAAACCTACGCAGGAAGGCCGCCATGTCGCAGCGGGCGATGCTATCGAAGGGACGGAAGGTTCCATTGGGGAATCCGGTAGAAATACCCATATGGGCGAGCCACAGGATCTCGCGTGCGTGTGGCGTGCCCGCATTCACGTCGGAGAAGCGGCGCCAATCGTCTTGAGAGGGTTGCCAGGTGCTGGCGTCCTCAATGCCCATCGCGTCGGCGAAGCGGCACAGGAAAGCTGCCATATCGGCGCGCGCCACGTTGTAATACGGTTTGAAGCTACCGTCCGGATAGCCAGCGGTCACGCCGGTCGAGGACAGAAACAGCACTTCCTCGCGATGAGGCGTATTCGCGTCGACATCGATGAAAGCGCCCTCACGCGTGACGATCACGGGAACATCCTTGTTCAGACGCGAGGAAGACGGGAACTCGGCATGCAGCGTGGTCCTGCCCGAAGCAACGCCGATGCAATAGCGGCTCCCCATACGCTCGCCCACGCAGGCGATGCGCTCGTCATCCGTCCTCCACGAGAACATCTCGTTGCCATAGGTTGCGGAACCGTTGATCTGCCTGTTTCCAACCACGCCGTTAAACGCAAAGGTCACCGTAGGTAAAACGCGCAAGGCGTCAACGGCAGGCGTGAGGGCCGAGGCACTCGTATAGCTCGCCGTAATGATTGAGTCTGGCAGGGGTACGGCGAACGAAGCCGCGCCGTCATGGTAGGTGGCGCTCGTATTGCTCGACCCGCCAGCACCGAAGCACTGGACCCAGTAGACGCCATCGGGCCCCCTAAAGCATGCGATGCCCACCTTGGTAAAGCCCGCATGAGTCATGTTGGCGTAGTGACCCGGCGAGTTATACCACATGTTATACGCGTTATCCGCGTTGCCGAACGAAGCCATGGCGATGTTCTCGCCATACATACTGAGCCCGCTGGGGAACGCGGTGAAGCACGAACTTCCATCGGGTCGATCATGGCTGAACATGATGAAGGTCTCCGCAGCACGCTGCATAGCAGACTGCTCAAGATCGTAATCCCACTGAAGCGCGGGCACGCCTAGGCGAGCGCGCTCATTGTTCACCATCGCGAGCATCCTGTGCGCTTCGGTCTGCCACACCGCGCCATCCATGGAAGCGTAAAACGTCCCGTTGGCACGCGGCGCGCTTAAAGTCCTGGGCTCGATGGCGCCCTGGGAGGCGGCATCGCCGATGCCGTCCTCCACAGCGTCGCCCTCGACAGCCATCGATCCCGAAACGCTATCAGTAAGCGAGGGATCGCTGCCGGCGGTCACCGCAAGCCCGGATTCCGCCCACGCGATTGAAGCGGGAAGCAGCAGCACGAGCGAGCAGAGCGTCATCGCGACCATCTTTCGAATGCGCGTGATTCTTATCATGTATCTCATTGCAACCAACCTTCAGACGAAATTAACCTAATCGAACTGCATTGCGCTCTCACATATTACTTATACCATCCGTTAACAAAGTGGACGTCCCGCATTCCACAGGCGGCGATCAAGACTTATGCTAGCGAGGAACAGCTCCGTCGACGAAGAACGGCTCGACGCGCACCGATGGAGCCCTGTGCAGCGCGCGTCCGGCGCGCAAGGAGGGAAAGGAGAACCCTATCTATGGAAAAGGCACAACGCGGCATCAGCGCAGCCATTGCGGTGCTGCTCACCGCGGTTCTGGCGATGGTCATCGCCGCACCCGCGCATGCGGCATCGTTTATAGACGTCGACGAGCAAACGCCACATGCCGAGGACATCACCTGGCTCGCCGATCATAAGATCTCCGAGGGCTACCCCGACAAGACGTTCCGTCCTCTGACGCCGGTCTTCCGCCAGGATATGGCGGCGTTCCTATACCGCCTTGCGGGAGAACCGGAATACACGCCGACCGAAGCCGACGCCAACAGCTTTACCGACGTCAATAGCCAGACGCCTCACGCGAAGGAGATCTGGTGGCTCGCCTCCACGGGAATCTCGAAGGGATACCCCGATGGCAGCTTCGGCCCCATGAAGGAGGTCGCGCGCTGCGATATGGCGGCGTTCCTGCGCCGACTCGCGGTCTATATGGGTGATAGCGACGCACAGGCGTGGACGCCCGACGGCATCTCCGCGTTCACCGATGTGAGTGACGGAACCTCCCATGCCGAGGACATCTTCTGGCTGGCCTACACGAAGGTCTCGGCAGGATATCCCGATTGCACCTTCCGCCCCTTCGCCACCGTGGTCCGCCAGGATATGGCGGCTTTCCTGCATCGCCTCGACACCCATGTCGCATCCCACGCGAAGCCGGAGCCACCGGCGAGCGATGCCTACGAGCTCGGTACGTATGCGGGCTACTCCTACGTGAACATCAAGGACGGCAGCGGGTTCGAGGAATCTGAGAAGGTATGCGACGTCGCCGGCCAAACGGACACGATGACGATCTTCTACCGCGGCGAGGGCATCTACCTCTACGACTACACGGGATCCGCCTCCACCCTGCAGATTCCTGCTCGCATCAACGGCGTCCCCGTCATCTCGGTCGAGCTCCAAAAGACGTTCGCGACGACCCAGCAGGCACCGAATCTGCAGCGGGTCGACGCGACGGCAGCCAGCGACCTCGTATTCATGCAGGTCGATATGGACCACATCACGTCCATCGCGGAAAACGGCCTCCCCGAACTCAAGTTTTTCCATAGCTCAGCAGCCGCCCTCAAGAATCTTGCCTGTCAGTCGTGCCCCAAGCTGCGTTCCATCTACGTTAAGAACACGCAGCTGGAAAGCATCGATCTGAGCGGGCTGCCCGAGCTGATGCTGCTCAACCTGAGCGGCAACCAGCTCGCCTCCCTGGATGTGAGCGCCAACCCGAAGCTCTTCGAACTCGAATGCGACATGAACAACATCCAGGACCTCAACGCGCTGAAGCAGTGGCTTGCCCAATCCGGGCACTCGGGCACCATCGAGCCGCAACGCCAGGCGGCGGCCAAGCCGCAGGCGGGTACGTGGAACGGATACGACTACCTTCTGGTCAGCGAGGCATGCGGGTTCAAGAAGTACGACTCCATCACGTTTGGAAGCGATGACGCTTCCATGACGTACTACGAACCGGGCGTCTACATCACGTCTGCACCCCGGGATGCGACCTCCCTCACGCTACCCGCCGCAATCGACGGCCAGCCCCTTGTGGCGGCCCGCCTGGCGGACGGCACCACGAAAACCGCGCTCGAACGGGTGGACGCCAGCGCCGCCACCGGTCTCTGCGAGCTCGCCATCTGGAATACAAGCCTGGACGAGCTCTCGCTGGGCACCCTCCCCAAGCTCGAAATACTCAACATCAGCTCGTCCGACCTCAAGGAAATCGACCTTTCTGGATGCGCAAACCTGCAGTTCCTGCTCATCACGTACTGCAAGCTCGAGCATATCGATCTCACCTCGGTCCCGATGCTGTCCCAGCTCTCGGTCAACCACAACAACCTCGGCTCGCTCGATATCTCCCCTTGCAAGAAGCTCACGCACCTAAATTGCGAGGATAACCGGATAACGAACACGTCGCTCCTTGAAACCTGGCTCGCGCAACCCGGCCACAGCGGGACCATCGCGCCGCAGAAGAACCCCGACAGCACTTCGGAGAAGGTCACCAGCAACGGGTTCACGTATTACAAGGTGAAAACGGATTCGATCCTTACCTGGGGCGATAAGGTCGGGACCGACGATGACGGCGAATCCATCTCCTACCGTGGCTCGGGCATCTACATCGTGAACACGAGCAAGCAGGGGGCCCTCGCCGTACCGGCCTCCCTCGACGGCCTTCCCGTCGTCACGCTGTCCCTGCCCGCATCCAACAAGGGCGTGACCTCGATCGACGCCCGCTCGGCATCCAGTCTGCAAGACATCAGGGTGCTCTCCCCCCAAGTGGCAAGCCTCGCCGCATCGGGCCTCTCGATGCTGAGCAGCATCCATGTGATGAATACCCAGATGACGTCGCTCGACTGCTCGGGAAGCGACCAGCTCTTCAGCGTCTATGCCGGATTCAATGAGATCTCGACGGCGAACCTCGTAGGGCGCGCGAAGCTGAACAACCTGTTCTTGCAGGGCAACGAGCTGACATCCTTCGATGTAAGCCCGTTCCCCGCTCTCGAGATGCTCTACATCCAAGACAACCGCATCGCCGACACCTCGCAACTCGAGGCATGGCTCGCCCAGCCCGGACACCAGGGCAACGTGAAGCAACAGCGCCTGTAAAGCTGCACTTGTAGCAGGGCGACAACCTCGGCGCTCGAAACGCACACCAGCAACCGTGAAATCCCAAACAACTGCCTCCCATTCCTGGACGCCGCTTCAACGTCCGAGGAATGGGAGGCATTTCCATGATGGTGCGCTGCCAGGTCAGCATCAGAAGCGGTAAGTCGGCGAGACGAACCAACGTGATAACTGCAATCGGCGCCACGTCCGGAGGGAAAGCATCCCCCCTTGAGCCCTTACCGGGTAAGCTTGCCGATGCGCTCCAGAAACGCCGCCATATCGCAGCGCGCGACGTTGCCGTAGGGCTTGAACGTCCCGTCGGGGAAGCCCGTCGCGATGCCGGCGCGCGCGAGCCACAGCACGTCGTCGCGGTGCGGGGTGCCCGAGGCGACGTCGGGGAAGGAAGCGATGCCGCCCTGGCCCAGGCGCCCGCCCGAGGCGCCCTCGACGCCGGCGAGCGCGCAGAAGCGGCGCAGGAACGCCGCCATGTCGCAGCGGGCGATGCTTGCGTAGGGGTGGAATCCGCCGTCTTCGAAGCCGGTGGAGATGCCGGCGTGGGCGAGCCAGAGGATGTCCTCGGCGTGCGCCGTCCCCTCGTCCACATCCGAGAAGCGCGCCCGATCACCATCGCCCGGCTGCCACGTCCCGGCATCCGAGACACCAAGGGCGACGGCGTAGCGGCGCAGGAAGGCCGCCATGTCGGCGCGCGCGACGTTGGCGTAGGGCTTGAAGCTGCCGTCCGGGTAGCCGGCGGTCACGCCCGTGGAGGACAGGCACAGCACGGCGTCGCGATGCGGGGTGGATGCGTCGACGTCGACGAAGGCGCCGTCTTGCGTAACACGGACCGAAACGTTCTGGTTCAAACGGGAAGACGTAGGATGCTCCGCACGGATCGACGTGGTACCCGGCTTTTCGCCGATGCAGTACAACGTACCCATGCGATCGGAGATCGATGCGATGGAGGAATCGAGGCTCGACCACGAAAAGACATCGTGCGCATACGTGACCGTTCCGGAAACAGTCGAATCCCCCACCTTGCCGTTGAACGCCACCTGCACCGTGGGAAGCGCGCGCATCGAGTCCACGCCGGGGGTCAATGCCGCCGCGCTCGTATAGCTCGCCGAGATGAGGCGATCGGGAAGCGAGATGGCGAACGACGCGGGACCATCATAGTAAGAAGCCGCCGTATCACTCGCGCCCCCGGCGCCGAAGCACTGCACCCAGTACGTTATATCGCCCTGACCTTGAAAGCACGCCATGCCCACTTTGGTGCAATCGGCGCTCACCATATTGGCATAATGGCCTGGAGAGTTGTACCACATGTTAAAGATGACGGAGGGGGTGCCCCTCGAAGCATACGCGATGTTCTCGCCCATAGCATAGCGGTCCTGGGGAAATGCGGTGAAGCAATCCCTTCCGTCGGGACGGGTATGGCTGAACAGGATATAGGTCTCCGCGGCGCGCTGCATAGCCGCCTCCTCGAGCGCTGCATCCCACTGCAGCGGCTTGCGACCCAACCGCGCGCGCTCGCCGTTCACCATGGCGAGCATCTCGAAGGCCTGTCCCTGATGCACGGCGCCCCCAAGGACCGCATCGAACGTGCCGGATGCATGCGACGCATCCGCCGACCTGGCCGCTATCACCTCGGACGCGAGCAGCCGCGCCGAATCGCCGATACTCTTCCCTGCCATCTCGTTCACCACGGACATCGCACCGGAGGAGCCTTGGCCCGCCTCGCGATCAACCGAGATGCAAACGCCCTGCCCCTCCTCGGCCCATGCCGTTCCCGTACAGCAGAGCAGCATCGCCGCGCAGACCGCGGCAGCGGCCCCCTTCCATACGCGAGAGCATCGACTTGCAGCCTTCATAGCAACCGCCTCCTTGACGAAAGTCCACATTCCCAGGGTACAGCATAAGCCAACGTAAAGGCTCACACTCCCTTGCAGCCAGATTGCAGCTCAAGGCCGCAGCGATCAGGTGGACGTCAAGGCGACGCCGCCCAGCTCGCGACGCAGGCGCATCAGGGTTGGCTTCCGGAGGTCGCATCCCAGATGACGCGCGGCCACTCGAGCAGCGCCACCAACACGAAGGGAAGCGACACGATAACGGGATAGAGATAGCGCATATACGTCGATCCGTTGCAGGGTCCGATCAAGCAAACCGCCAGCACGCCGAATAGGGGCACCAGGAGCGCCAGCGCGCGCCACTGCTTCTTGCGCAGCACGTAGATTCCCGTAGCGATCAGAAGCCAGGTGTACGATGCCGAGCTCATGGTAAGGGAGATGAGGGGAAGGCGCTGGATCGCGACGCGATACAGGTTGACCATCTGCCCGCATGCATCAACCACAGGGGCATCACAGGGGTGGAAATCGAAGTAGGCGCGATTCTCCTCGCGAGCCATGATCTTCTCGCTCTCAACCGTGCTATAGAACCACACGTCGCGCTCGCTGGGATAGAAATACCCATAGTAGTTGTTCGCCGCCGCGGAGATATAGCTCTCGGGGTCGAGGAAGAACATACGAGCCCACAACGAGAGGTAAGCCGCGACATCCGCGCTCGTGGCATCCTCGTTAAAGCCGTTCTTGACCGCGTCGGATTTATCGGGATCGTAACGCGCTGCAAGCGTATCGTAACCCAGCACGCGATCGATGACCTCGCGCTCCTCCTCGGAGATCAGGCCGTCGTCGGTACCGCCCTCAACGCCCGCATGCGCGCCATCATGCTTCAAGACGAATCGCGCCGTCTGCTGAAAGGGTATGGACAGCATCTCGCGCCGGCTCCCCGGCGTGATATCCAGCGCTGGCATGAGAACGCTGTTGAATGCATATACCAACACGAGCGTAATCGCCAGCACGCCGAACGACGCAACGCCTCCGTGCACGCGCGAACCCGCACGGCTAGACGGAGCCGCGGCAGCCGAAACAGCATGCTGCGCCCCCTGTCCCGCCTCCGCTTGAACCATAGCAGAGGACGCGGCACCGCGTGCCGCGCGGAGACGCGGATACAGGCGCTCAGCCATCGCGAACACCAGCACCAGCACGCACGCCGCCAGCGAAAACACTACGCCGCCGTTTCTCAAAAATGCAGAGCCGAGCGAACCCACGGCGAACAACACGACGTCGAAGGTGCGCGCGAACACGCCGCCGCGCCCATCGCACATAAGGACCGCCATCTGAACGACCAACAGCGCGAACGCGTCGGCGAACAGCACGTCTTTCGTGGCGAGCACCGCGTAGTTGGAAAACAACGGCATGGCGCAGAAGAAAAGCAGCACGATGGCCCGCGGAACGAGCCCCGCCCCGAACCGGCGCAAAGCGGAGAGAATATAGGCGACCGTCGCCACCGTAAGCAGGAATTGCACGGTGGTATAAAGGAGCAGGCCCGCGTTTTCGCTACCAAACAAGGCCATACCGATCTGGACGCATCCCCCTATCAGCGCGGTGTGGACCACCGGATGATGCCCGTTCAGAAGCACATCGGGATTGAGCAGGTTGAGATAATCGCTCGTACCGTTGGGCAGGTTGAACCATTGACGTATCTGCGCGCCCGTATCCCCCATGAAGATACCGGGCATGGCGGCGATAAACGACGGCGCCCATGCCAACAGAAGGAGCGCAGCCGGAATGAGCCACGGTCGGACGTCCAGGCATACATGGACGAGGCGCCAAACAAACCCGAAACGACCCTCGCTGAATGCGTAGCGAGGCGCTCCCAACCAATCCAGGAAGCTGTAGAAGATATAGAATCCCAGGTGGCCCACGACGAGGTAGCCGGCGGCCATGATCGACGCCTTGATCGTTTGAGAGATTCCACCTAGGACGAGGGCGGCGCTATCCGTGAGGTCGTAGCTCATGCCGAATACCATGCAGCCGGCAAAGAGCACCGAGGGAATCACGACGGAGGGCCGCCAGGAGTCGCGACGGGAGAAGAGCACCGAGCGAATGGGAAAGACCAGCAACAGCGCGAGCGCGAGCAGCGGGATGGAGTCGCTGTGCCCCGCAAAGGAGAGCAGCACCTCATAGCATATGTACACAGCGCCCGTCGCGCCGGGCTGGATCTTGGCGATCGCCTCGTAGGAGACCGGAGCCAGATCGATGGAGAGCGCGGCGGCGACGAGCAGACCCAGAGCCAGGGCGACGATGTTGCACCGCATAGGATAGCGCCCGAACCAGGATGGCTGCGCCCCGCCGCGCGCATCGGCAGGCGAAGCCCCTATATGAGATGTGCAGGCTTCAATGACATCGGGCTGCGAAGCGGCGACGTCCGCATCCTCCCCCACGGACCGCACCTTTAGGAGAAGAGGCGCTGGAAGCGCTGAAGCGTATAGCAACCCCAGGTGACCAGACGGAACTTCATGTCGGGATGGGCGTTGCGCTCGTAAAACGCTGCGTCATCCTCGTCAAAGAAATACTCGCGCCCGTGATGGGAGATCTCGAACAGGTCGAATACGCGCGAGCGCAGGTCGCCGCTGAAGGCCCAGCGGTTGCGCTTGCCCAGCACGGTGTACTTCCAATGGCACATGTGGAGGGCGTAATTCACGAAATTGCGCTCGCAGGCGTTCCACAGGCCGTGCTCGCGCAGTCCGTCGCGGAACGCAACCAGCGCGTCGAGCATGAAGCGATAGTCGTCATTCGTGCCGTCGCTCAAGCTGCCCTCGCGCGCACGCCGATAGTAATAAAGCGTTTCATCCAGATAATACAGGCGCTCGGCTGCGCTGAGCGCGATATAGGTGAAGGGCATGTCCTCATGGGCGCCCACCATGGGAAACTTGAGGTCGATCTCCTTGAGGTACGAGGTCCGGTACAGCTTGTTCACCGTGAACCCGACGACGCGCTTGTAGAAGTTGTCGATATCGGTCGAGCAGAACACGGTGCGCGCCGGCACGTACTCCTTGAAGACCGCGTTGGTGGGCGAGGTCTCCCCCGTCTCATCGTCGAAGTTATCCATGTCGAAGATCACGGCGTCGGTGTCGTGCTCCAGCGCGATGGAAACGAGCTGCTCGAACGCCGTGGGAACCACGTAGTCGTCGGAATCGACGAAGCACAGGTACGCGCCCGTCGCATGGTCGATGCCGACGTTGCGGGTCGAGGCGGCGCCGGAATTCTCCTTATCGACCACCACGATACGGGGATCCTCCGCGGCGCGCGCTTGCAAGATGCCGAGGCTCCCGTCCTTGGAGCCATCGTTGACGCAGATAATCTCAAGCGAACGATACGTTTGGTTCTGAAGGGAATCGAGAAGCGTGGGTAGATAGCGCTCGGAGTTATAGACCGGCACTACGATCGAGACAAGCGGTTGCGAGGCGTTCGCGGCATCTACATTCATATTGGGGCTTTCGACGAGGGCTATCGAGGAGGACTACAGGGCGTGCTTGACGAACGAGCCGTACATGCGCAGGCGCGAGATGAGGCCGTTGGCGCAACGCGTGCGCTGATGCTCCTTGAAGTCCTGGGGAGGATACTGGACCGCCAGGGCGCGGTCGCTAAAGGCCGCGGGATCCTCGATGAGCTCGTTGAGCTCCTTCCATTCGACGTCCTGGAACGCGGACTGCTTGAGGTTGCCGGACGCCTTGGCCTCGGCGAACTCGCGCGACATGCGCTCCATGAATTCAGGCTTGAGCGAGGCATCCAGGCGGTTGTAGTTCCACACGTAGGTCTCGTACTTCTTGGAAGGAATGACGTAGCGGAAGGCGGCGGCGCGCATGCGATCGCGGGCGAGGTGCTTCTCGAAGGACTCGTACTCGTCGCACACGCAATACATCTTGGCGCCGGACTTGACCGACGAGCCCGCATTATCCACGCGATAGTTGAGGAACGCCTTGCGCGTGATGACCATGCGCCGCGCCGAGGTAAGCACCTTCAAGGCGAAGCCCGTATCCTGGAACGATGCGCCGGGCGTCTCGAGGAACTCGATGCCGTTCTCCTTCAGGAAGGACGCCTTGTAGATAGCCGTCCAGATGGCGGGGCTGCCGCGCAGGATATCGGGGTGGTTCACCGTATCGAAAGCGGACTCGTACGGCGCGTCGCACAGATTGAGGACGTCCACCAGGTCGAACTGCGTGCCGTTTTCAGACATGTTCCAATAATTCGAGCGAACGACGTCTGCGTCGTTTTTCACGGCAAGGTTGTACAGGGTCTCGAACATCTCGGGGCGCGCGCAGTCATCGGACTCGACGATTCCGATATAGGCGCCGCGGGCATGCGAGAAACCGAGGTTCATCGTATGACCGTAGCCGCGGTTCTCCTTGGTGAGCACCTTCACGCGCTCATCCTTGGCGGCGTACTCCTGGGCGATCTCGAGCGAGTTATCGGTCGAGCCGTCATTCACAACGATGATCTCGATGTCCTTCAGCGTCTGGGCGCAGATGGAATCGAGGCAGGCGGGAAGAAAAGCGGCGACGTTGTAAACGGGCACGACTACAGATACTTTGGGTGACATAACGGCCAATCTCCTGAACTACACAACACGAACCAGTATAACTAAGCACGCGGCTCTACAATCGAACTGCAAATACGCTCCAGGAAATCGGACGTCTCCCGGAACAGGCCGTCGGGCGCGGCGGGCTCCGATGGAGCGGAGAGCAGCTCGGCAAAGCGCGCGTCGAACGAACCGTCATCCAGGCACGAGCTCGCCATGAGCAGGTTGTCCGACATGCCGAAGACCTCGGCGATGCGACGCATCTTGTTTCGATAATGCGGGTGATCGTCTACGCACATGAACAGCGTGGGGATGCCGGCGGCAGCGGACACCAGGCACGCATGGTAGCGATACGCCAGCACCGCGTCGCAATCAAGCAGCGCGAGCCGGGACAGGTCGTCGGTATAGGGGGCGACCTCTACGAGATCAGAGACGCCGAGCTCGTCGACCAGCTGCCCGAGCAGCGTGGTGTCGAATTTCCAGAAGTTGTAGAACGGGACGAGCCTGATGCGGCAATCGTCGCCATAGCGCTCGCGGACGCGCTCGATGATGCGCGGCAGGGCGCGGCGGTTGTGCGCGTTGGTGACGTCGCCCGTCATGAAGACGACGCCCACGGTGTACGGCGAGCCCTCGGGACGCGGGGGGCGCGACCCGATGGCGCCGTTGCCGAACACGATATCCTCGCACAGCTCGACCCGCGCCACGTCGACGCCGGCGTCGCGGAGCGTTTCGAGCGAGTACCCGTCCCGCAGGGAGAAATGCTCGCAGCCCGCCACCACGGCACCGAGACGGCGCGAGAACTCCGTATCGGCCTCGAGCGAATCGTTGGCGGACAAGCCGACGGCGTAGACGTCCTTATCGCGCTTGAGCATCTCCTCGCTCAACCAGATGAAGAGGTTGCCGGTGTTGATGTTCTTGGGGTCGTGGTTGAACTGGCGCTCGTCGATGATGGCGCCGCCGCCCCATACGAGCACGTCGAAGTACTCCGCGAGCTGTCGGAGCTCCCAGATTGAGCGCGGGTAGTGGATCTGATCGACGCACGCGGGCAGCCGGCTGAAGTCGTAGTCGGGATCGTCCCACAGCAGCACGGAGACGCGTGCGCCCCTACCGCCAAGATGCTCCAGCATGGTGCGCATCATGAGTTCGTCACCGCAGTTGCTCGCTCCGTACCAGCCCGCGAGCAGGATGCGGCGGCCGGTGTACTCGCGATTGAACGAGAGGTATTCCACGTTGCAGTAGCTCGGCCTGTCGCGCACCGCCTCGAGGGCGTTGAAGCGGTCCTGAACGGCGCGGAAAGAATCATGCAGCGGGTCGAACTGCGCGCGAAGCGCGTTCACCTCGTCAAGGGACTGGGACTGGAGGGCGCGCGTCTCGGCCTGCACGCGCTGCACATCGTCGATGCGCTCGTTCAGCGCGGCGATTTGATGCTCGAAGTTGCGCGTTGTAGCCGGCAGCATCGAGCGGACATCGGATTTGACACCCATGGGAGACGACCTCGCATTCAGACAGTGCCCTGCAAAGGGAAGCGCGAAACGACCGCCTCGCATCGCGCAGATTCTATGACATACAAACGTTAATGCTAATATAACCCAATGCAAAACGTCTGAGTATGAAGGTGGTCGACCCGTGGATTCAACCAACCAAAATACCGTTCCCGTCCATCACGAGAGCGGCTGGAAAAAAGATATCTACATCCTGAAGCAGCTTGTCGGAAAGGATTTCAAGCTCAAGTATCGCCGCAGCTTCCTTGGTGTCCTTTGGAGCGTGCTCAACCCGCTGCTCATGATGATCGTCATGTCCGCCGTGTTCAGCACCTTCTTCGCCGGGCTGCGCGGCGCGAACATCGTCAACTACCCGCTCTACCTCATCCTGGGCAACATCACGTTCGGCCTCATGAACGATGCGACGAGCTCTTCGCTTATGTCGATCATCGGCTCCTCCTCGCTGCTCAAGAAGGTGAAGATCCACCGGTTTGTCTTCCCCGTCCAGAAAGTCCTGTTCGCGCTGGTGAACTTCTTCTTCTCGCTGATCGCCGTCGCCATCGTCATGCTGTGGTTCCGCATCATGCCCACCGTCCACATCCTCTGGCTGCCCGTGGGCCTGCTGCTCCTCATGCTCTTCTGCATGGGCGTGGGCCTCGCACTTTCCGCGCTGTCCGTGTTCTTCCGCGACGTCATCCACCTGTGGAGCGTCGTCATGACGGCATGGACCTACGCGACCCCGCTTTTCTGGGACTTCGCGATGATCGGCGGCATGAGTCCGTTCATGCAGATCGTCCTCAAGGCGAACCCGATGTATGCCTACGTCATGTTCATGCGCGACATCTTCCTGTATCAGACGAGCCCCAGCGCGGCGGTCCTCTTCAGCTGCACGGCCTGGGCGGTCATCGCCATGGTGGTCGGATACCTGATCTTCCATAAGACCGAGCACAAGTTCATTCTCTACATTTAGGAGCATCCATGTCTTCCGACATCAAGAAGGACGAGGAATACGCTATCGAGGTCAACGATGTCACCATGGTGTTCAACATGGCATCGGAGCAGCTCAACAGCCTGAAAGAGTATTTCATCAAAATCATGAAGCGCGAGCTGTTCTTCGAGGAGTTCAAGGCCCTCAAGAACATCTCGTTCAAGATCAAGCGCGGCGAGACCGTCGGCCTCGTGGGCACCAACGGCTCGGGTAAGTCCACCATGCTCAAGGTGATCGCGGGCGTGCTCGAACCCACCTCGGGCAACTGCGTCGTGCGCGGCAACATCGCCCCCCTCATCGAGCTGGGCGCCGGCTTTGACTACGAGCTCACCGCCCGCGAGAACATCTACCTGAACGGCGCGCTGCTGGGCTACACGCGCGAATTCATCGACAGCAAGATGGACGAGATCATCGAGTTCGCCGAGCTCGAGGATTTCATGGACATGCCCCTCAAGAACTACTCCTCGGGCATGACCGCGCGCATCGCGTTCGCCATCGCGACCATCACCGAGCCCGACGTCCTCATCGTCGACGAGACGCTCTCGGTGGGCGACGTGTTCTTCCAGCGCAAGTGCGAGAAGCGCATCAAGCACTTCGTCGACTCCGGCGACGTTACCGTGCTGCTGGTGAGCCATTCCATGGATCAGGTCGAGCGCATCTGCGAGCGCGCCATCTGGATCGAGAAGGGCGACATGCGCATGGACGGCCCCGTGGAGGACGTCTGCCAGGCGTATCGCGAGCAGTTCGCGTTCACCGATATCGCCGAGGACACCCCGCATGCCAAGGAGATCTGGTGGCTCGCGCGCCAGAAGATCTCCAAGGGCTACCCGGACGACACCTTCCGCCCCGACGTGTTGGTGGCGCGCTGCGACGTGGCCGCGATGCTTTACCGTTACTCCGACGCCATCGATTACACGCCCTCGGCCGAGGATAAGGCGCGCTTCAAGGACGTCGACGATAAGACGCCGCACGCCGAGTCCATCATGTGGCTGGGCAACGCCGGCATCGCCCAGGTGATGGCGGACGATGAGTTCCTCCCCCATGCCCAGGTCAAGCGACACGAACTTGCACGCATGCTCTATCTGCTCGACGGCGCGCCCGAGTTCGAGCCCACCGAGCGCCTGCACGACATGTATCCCGATGTGACGGACGAGACCCCGGGCGCCAAGGAGATCTGGTGGCTCGCGTCCTCCGGCGTGCGCTATAGCAAAGACGACGGCACCTATGCACCCGACGAGGTCATCACGCGCCGCGACGTCGCCATCATGTTCTACAGCGTCCACAAGATTCGCGTGAAGCGCATCCAGGAGGAGCAGAAGCGCAAGGCGAAGCGCAAGTACTAGCCCGCGCACCTCGCACGATAGGCAGCTGATTGCAAGATGCCCGAAGCACATCCGACGTGCTTCGGGCATCTTTTTCTACAACGCGCTAGCTTCGAAGGTGAGCGGGGACGTAGCCTTCGGGGCGATCGCGGGCGGACTGCACGAGGTCGGTCACCATGATGAGAACCAGCGGCATGCTCGTGAACAAGGGACTGGCGTAGCGATAGAGCGAACCCGGCCCCAAGAAAAGCGTCAGACAGTAACCGAGCAGGACCACGGCCGGTACGATGCACTTCACGGGAGCACGCAGCGCGATACACGCGAAGACGTAGGCGACGAGCAGCCAAAACCACGTCGAAGCCTGATAGAGCAGGCCGACGATCGGCACGCGCGTCTCGAAACGGGATGCAAGCATCGCATCGACCGCGCTGCTCAATGCCTCCACGGGACGCTCGAAGGGCACCGAGAGATACTGCGGAAGGATTCCACGCACGGCATCGTACGGGCACATGAGCGGCAGCTGGACGACCGCTGCCTCATCGGCATAGGGAACCGACTGGCTCCAGTACCCCGCTGAGAGAAGCGCCCACGCGTTGATGAAGTTCCCCGGGTACCTCAGGGCGAGTTTTCCGTAGATGGCAGCGAAGCGAAGGGGATCGGAGGCGACCAGTGCGGTGTTGAAATGCTCCTTGGTAGCATCGGCAAGCGTGTTGCGGTCGTACTTCTCCCAATCCGGGACAAGCTGCTCGATATAGCTGCGCTCATCCGGGTCGAGCTCGGAACCGTGGTCGACCAGCACGCTCGAGAGCTGCACCGATGGGACGCTCATAACCTCCTTGGAGGGGCCGGGCTTGATGCCCAGCGCCCGATATACCGGCCCCGTGATAGCCATCGACAGGACGATTGCGGGAATCAAGGCGATAAGCAGCTTACGGGCATCGAACGCGCGCGCGGCGTGGAAGACGAGCGCGACGACCACGACGACCAGGAACGCATGGAGCGCGTTATTGCGCATGAGCTGCGCGATGAGGAAGAGCGCGAAGCCTCGCAGCAGCCAGCCGCGCTCGTTCAGCTGCGAATAATCGCCCCGAACCGTACGGTAGACCCATAGGGCCACCAAGGCGAGGATGCCGGAGAACACCACATCCTTCGTCGTCATCGTGGCATAGACCGAAAAACCTGAGAAGAGCGCGGCGAACGCAAGACCCGCTCCATAGATGACCGGATGACCGGATTCATAGGCATAGGATACGACCCGCGCGATGCACAGCGAGAACACGAGCACCTGGGTCACCGTATAGAACGCGAGTCCGGCTCCATACGAATCGAACAGGGTCTGTCCCAACAGGAGCGACCCGGCGAGCCAGAGGGAATGCAGCGGCGGATGCCATGCATTGAGGTGGGACCAGTAGTCGGAGATATTGCTCTTATCCGGCACGATGAAGGCGGTCTGCCACATGGCATCGAAGCTGAAATCCCCCGGCCACCGCGCGACGAGCACGGGAATCCAGGCGATGCAGATAACCAGCCAAGCCAGGACGAAGGGATGGCTGATGCGCCCGCCCCGCGCGACGCGGCGCCGGACGAAGCGCTCAGATGATATATAGGAAAGCGCCAGATAGCAGGCAACAGCGAGCGGAAGCGCGAGCAGCAGCACCGCGACCCACGTCGCACGCGATCCGATGGCGCATGCACCCGTCTGGGCAAGGTTGCGCCCGATGACGAGCGACGTCGCATAGAGCACGGAAAACACCGCGGATGCGACGGCGAAACGAACCTGAAACCGTTCGGCCCACGGCCAAAGAGCCCCCACTCGCCCTTCAATCTGCCTCATATCGACCTCAACGCTCCTTTGGAAATCGCCGTCTACCGCACCGCGGCCGCCACAGCGGCGCGATGGCCCTATCGCCACCCGCCGACGATGCCGCGCACGAACGGAATGCGATTCAATACGAACGAGCATGCCAGGCACAGGGCGAAAATCACCCAGGGGAGCCCCAGACGGACCGCATACGATGTCATGTCATGGCCGAGGCGTACGACGAACACCTCGTTGAGAACGAAGTAGTGCATGAGGTAGACGCCGAAGGTAAGCCCCGCCACCTGCTTGACCAGCTGCCCGCTGATATGCAGACGAGATAGGACGCCGTCCCAGTCGACCTGCTTGAAGAAGACGAACATCGCCACCGACGGCATGATGGCCGTGAGGTAGTTGTACTCGAACAGCGCGTTGTTGAGAACGCCAGCTTGCTGAGAGGTGATCCAGGTATACCCATACCGAATCAGCAAGCCCAGCACCCCCAGGCCGTACAGCGCGAGCCGTCGAGAGCGATCGGCGAACAGGGACGTGTCCTGCGCGAGCAGATAGCCGAGCACCGTATACATGATGTAGCCGCCCGCCACCGTGATGGCGAGCGAACCGTTCCACGGCAGGCCGAGCACCTTGAACAGGGGTACGATGGTACCGGATAGCAGCACGTACGTACCGACCAGATACCAAAGCGTATCCCTATAGCCCTTCAACCGCGAGAGCACGGGAATCGACAGCGTCACGCCGAACATCGCGAAGAAGAACCAGTAGGTGCCGTCGATCTGCCCGTTCATGAAGAGGTCGAGAAACGAGCCGAGCGACAACGTCCAACCCTCGGGCGCGGGATTGAGCGCGCCGCTCATGCGCACGAGGTACTGGATGGCGCACCAGGCGACAAACGGAACGAAGATACCCTTCATGCGGGACAGCAGGAAGGACGCCGTGGTCTTGCGATCGCGGTATCCGAGCGTCTTGGCGCCCGAGCACATGAAGAAGATGGGAACGGCCCAGTAAAACGCCACCTCCACCGCGAGCGCCTGCGACCAGTGGGGCGTCGCGGGCCCCCAGTGAACGATGCCGTTGCAGTGCAGGAAGATGACGGCGAGGCTGGCGATGATCGACAGGATGTCGAAGTAGAGGAATCGAGGCTTCGAGCCCATTCGACCTATCCCCTTTCAAAGCGAGACGTGTGGAAGCTTAAAAGTTTCAAGGGAAATCATAGCGTGTTTACCAACCGATATATACTTGAACCTTGGCTTATACGGAAAGCAATCGGGGGAGATATCCTTTATGAGCAACGTGGACACCGCGCGCATCGCCGTCTTGATACCCTGCTACAACGAAGCAGTCACCATCGGCAAGGTCGTCTCGGATTTCCGTCGCGAGCTCCCCCGCGCCGTCATCTACGTATACGACAACAACTCGAGCGACGACACCGCCCAGATCGCCCGCGCCGCCGGCGCGATCGTTCGCCATGAACCCCGCCAGGGCAAGGGCAACGTATGCCGCCAGATGTTTCGCGATATCGATGCGGATTGCTATCTCATGGTCGACGGCGACGACACCTACCCCGCCGAACAGGCCGCCGAGCTCTGCGCGCCCATCCTATCCAACGAAGCCGATATGGTCGTAGGCGACCGCCTCTCCAACGGCACCTACGCCAAGGAGAACAAGCGCGCCTTCCATGGATTCGGCAACAACCTCGTGCGCCTCATGATCAAATGGATCTACGGCTATACCTTCGACGATGTGATGACGGGCTATCGCGCCTTCTCGCGACCCTTCGTCAAAACGTTCCCGGTGCTCTCCACGGGCTTTCAGATCGAGACCGAACTCTCCATCCACGCTGTCGACCGTCGCTGGCGCATAGCCGATGTGCCCATCGTATACCGCGACCGGCCCGAAGGCAGCGTCTCCAAACTCGATACCGTGGGCGACGGCATGAAGGTGATACTCATGATCGCCTCGCTGTTTAAGAACTACCGTCCGCTCGCCTGCTTCAACATCATCGCCGCGCTCTTCCTCGCCGCAGGCCTGCTATGCGGCACGCCCGTCATCATCGAGTTCATCAAGACGGGCCTCGTGCCCCGCCTCCCCACGGCGATCCTCGCGGTGGGGCTGGTATTCCTCTCCGGCCTTTCGCTGGCAACGGGCCTCATCCTGGATACGGTTGCCAAAAACGAGCGCAAGCAATGGGAGCTCGACGTTTATCGCGTGATGGAGCAGCGGCCCTCGGCGCTCCCTACACGAACGGACGAGCGACCCCGGTAACGGGCAGGCTCGAATAGACGCTCGCGATGCGCACGCCCTCCTTGGGAGAATAGGCCTCGATGATCTTATCGTCGCCAAGGTAGATCGATACATGGCCGGGCGAGAAGATCAGGTCGCCGCGACGCCGGTCCGCGAAGCGCACGTGCATGAACCGCGGATCGGCGGCCATGTTGTTGGCATCGTGGCTGTGCCACGGGTCGTACCAATGATGGTAGGGATTGTACGTATCGAGATTCATTCCCGTGGCATAGGCGCATTGCATGACCAGGCCCGAGCAGTCCACACCGACGCCGGGCGCAAGGGAGTAGTTCCACACATACGGCGACCCCAGATACTCGTATGCGCGCGCGATGAATGCCTCGACGCATTGCTCGCGCGTAGCGTCGATCGCGATGCGCGAGGGCGTCACGTAGCAAAACGGGGTTAGATACGCGGCGCGCGGCAAGGTGACGTTGTACTGACTTACCTGGAAGAACTTTGAGGGATTCTGATACCCGATCTTCGAGGGCACGGAGACCGGATGAAGCAGCCATTGCTGCGTCGCGGCAGACGGATCCTCGGCGTTGGCGACCACGTTGACCGCATTGCCCGGCGAGCCCGAACCATCGAGCACGGTACCCAGATACGAGCGGGCGACGACGCCATGCTCCCCCATATGGAATGTCCAGCATTGAGCACCCGAGCCCATGCGGGTGAGCTGCCGCACGTTCGCCCCCGAAGCGGCGCTTCCGTCCGCGATCTCCAGGTCCTTGGCAGAGCATCCCGCGGTAAAGGTGTAATAGCCGTTCGCGGTCGAGCGGATCCACCACGTTTGCGCAAGCGATCCGTTGCCCTGGCAAAGCTGCACGTTGGCGTAATTCTGCATAGAAGCATCCGCGACATCGAGTTTATAGCGGGTGTCCGCCACGGAGGTGATGGTATAGAAGCCGTCGGTCATCAGGCGCGTCGGCGAGAACCGCCATCCTTGCGCGTTGGTTCCGTTGGGGGCGTACCCCTGCACTTTCGCGCCATCTGCATCCGACGCCCCGCTCACATCGAGCGCCTGTCCCGTCGCGCAGTTGATCAGCGCCGGGCCGTTGAAAGTCGACTCCACGCGCCAGCAAGCGCGACTTGAACCGTGTTCGGCGATTTGGACGGCGCGTCCGGAGGCGTCCAGAGCGAGGTATTTTCCCGAGCACACGCTCTGAAGGGTGATGGACCCATCGGGAAGCGTCCTCACCCACCATTTCTGCGCGAGCGCGCCATGGGAGCGATACAGCTGCATCGCCGCCCCCTCTGCAACCGAGGCGTTCGCCACGTCGAGCACGCGCGTACCGGTAGCGGAGGTAAGCGTATAGCAACCCTCGGCGAATGAGGGGGCGAACGCCTTCACGATCCACGCCTGGCTCTCCGTTGCGCATTCGCCGCGACCCGTGATGCGGGTGCCCGCGCGCGCAGCGCCGGCATCGAGCACCAGACCGCCCGACTTCGAGGTGAACCTATACGACCCGTCATCCAGCAGGTCGATCCTCCATCGCTGGTCCTGGCTGCCAGCGCTATATGCCCGCTGGGTAACAGGAGAGCCCGCAAGCACGTCCCCATGGGCGATTTCCAGCGCCTTCGCCGACGAGATCACGCGAATATCGTAGAAACCGTCCTCCCCATACGTGATGCGGAACGCCTGCGCGTCGCCGCCGTTAGCCACATGAAGCTGCAGGGGCGCTCCGTTTGCCGTGGAGGCGTCGCAGAGATCGAGCTTCAGGGATGGATCCAGACGAGGGGACAGCGTGTACACGCCATCGGGGAGCACGCGCCCGCCCGCTGCGACGGACACGTCGCAGCTCGTCGCATAAAAGCGCTGAGCACCGGTGCCGTTAGCCTTCCACAGACCGATGTTCGCGCCGTTCGCGACCGATCCGCCGGAGACGTCGAGCACCAAATCGTTGCCCAATGCCGAATAGAACGCCAGAGAGCCGTCTTCCTGGCGCAGCGGCAGCCACAACTGGGCGCGCGTGCCGTTCCAGCGATACTGCTGCACGTTGGCGCCCGACTCGGCACGGCCGCCGGAAACATCGAGGACCTTTCCCGATCGAAGGTTCACGATGCGCACGAAACCGGTCCCGTCGCTCTGGGCGCATACCATCCACTGCTGCGCATCCGCCATGGCGTTCTCATAGAGCCGTACGTTCGCGCCATCCGTCACGCTTCCCTGCGCGACGTCGAGCACGCTCCTCATGCGAAGCGAACTCGAGATGAGATAGGTACCGTCCGCAAGCTCGCCGGCACGCTCTTGAGCCAGCGCGTCGATATCGGCCGTGGTCGAAGGGGAGCCGCCGCCGTGCGACCCATCTCCCCCACCGTGATCGGGCTGAGAGGGACCTTCGCCATCGTCGCCCGCCGCATCGAGAAGCGCGATGGTCCAGAAGATATCCGCACGCTCATCGCGCTCGCCCACGTCTACCAGGGCTACCCGATACCTGAAACCCGCTTCCGAGCCATCCGTCGCCGCGGGGTCGGCAGCAGAAACGCCCGTCGTCACCGGGCCGGCAGCAGAATCGCCCGTCACCGCGGGGTCGACCGAAGTCGCATCAGCCGTCTCGGGATCGAGCACCGACGCATCAGCCGCCACAGGGTCGGTTACAGACCCATCCGTCACCGCGGGGTCGGCAGCAGCATCGCCCATAGGCGAGGTCTCCTGGGATGCAGCCGCTTCAGTCAAGGACGACTCCGCGCGAACCAACGCGAGGGCGACCGAAGAATCCGTCGCCGAGACAAGCGCCGCGCCGTCGTCCAGCCGCACGAGAGCCCATTGCTGCGAAACAGACCCGTCCGCGTACGAGAGCCGCGGCACGGGAAAAGCCATATCGGACTCACGAGAGGCCTCGATGCACAAGCCGCTCTCCGCATTGGACACCGTCACGAATCCCGAAGACGTCCCCGTTCCCTCGTCGACCACCGGAGCGATGTCCCACTGCTGGGCAGCAGATTCGGATGCCGCCAGCACCTGCAACCCGGCATCACCGGAAACCGCCGCGGGGGCCGCGAGGAACAACCTCGTCCCATCGGAGGCGACATTTGAAATCGTATACCGGCCTTCCACGATCTGGTGGCCGGGACCGAAAGACTGGATATCGGATACGGAGGGCTCCACGCGCATCGCAAGCTCTGCATAGACCGCATAGGGATGCAGGCACCAGCCGAGCAGGAATACGAACGAGAGGATAAAGACAAGAGAGCGACGAACGCAGCGCATGATACCACCCCGCTACCACAAACGTTTGTTGTCAGGCAACAGGATAGTACAAACCGAATCGCCCGCCGTGCGAACGCGCGGGCTATCCCGCCAGGCGTCCCACCAGATCGACCAACTGCTTATACGAGCGCTTGCGATCGAATTGCTCCTCGGCCACGGTGCGGGCCGCGGCGCCCATCCGCGCGCAACCGGCGCAATCGCCCTCAAGCTGCACGAGTGCCCGCGCCAATGCGTCCACGTCTCCCGGGCGCACGTTCACGCCAAAGCCGTCGGTATCGACCTTCGCCCAGAACTCCGGGCTCAACGAGGTGCTCACCATGGGCCTTCCGGCAGCAAGATAGTCGCCGATCTTAGTGGGCACGCTCTGAGGAGCGTTCTCGACCAGGGAATTCACGAGCACATCGGAAGCTACGAGATGCGCCGCCATGTTGGGATAGGGCATATAGCCCATGAAATCGGCATCGCATCCCGTCTCGGCGGCAAGCGATTCGAGCTCCCCGCGAATGGTCCCATCCCCCATGAGCTTCAGCTTCATATGGGGATGATCGACCTGCACGAGCGCCATGGCCCGCACGAGCGTGCGCAAATCGTAGCAATCGCTCATCGCGCCCGCATACGAGACCCAGAACTCGCCAGCCGGCTTATCCACCTCGTCGGCGTGCGCCAGCGCACCCGCGTCGAAGGCCGCCAGGTCGTTGCCAACATACGCCACGACCTTGGGAATATCCTCGGCCCGATCGCGAAAGCCGCGCGCTGCGTATTCGTCCGAGGTTCCCACGATGGCATCGGCGAGCGCGTAGGTGCGGCGCGCCTGACGGTAGAACGGCGCGAATGCGATATCGGATAGAACGGGAACATCGAAGGCGATGCGAAACGCCTCGGGCCACAGATCGTTGACATCCACCACGAACGGGATGCCGTAGCGCTTGGCGGACCGCCCCACGGCGAGGGCCACGTCGTTCGGCGGAATCTGGCAATACACCAGATCGTAGTCGTGGTGCTCGTCGAAATAGGCGCGCACGTTCTTCGCCATCACATGATGCGCCCAGATACGCTGCGGGCACATGTTCTTGGGATAGCCAGGCTCATCGATGAAGCGCACGTTGAACGAGTGGGCGGACGCATCGAACCGAGACAGGTCGCGCTGGCGCTTCTCCCAATGCTGAAAGCCGGACGTAAGGAAATCGACCTCGTAGCCCGCCGCCACCAGGGTCTCGGCGAGAAACACATAGCGCGTCGCACCCTTGACCTCGTGGCCAAGCTTGGCGTCGATGCTGAACACTGCGATGCGTTTCTTACCCATGATCTCTTCCCTTTCGCGCCCGGCAGGACCTTAGCGGCCCCGACGGGCGAGCAGCTTTTCTAGACGAGTATACGAAATACCCAGGCGGTTGAGCAAAAGCGCCGTCTTATAGCGCTTCTCCCCCAACGCGAACTGATTCGGGTCGCGCTCCCCCAGCTCCCGGCGAAACGCCGCGGCGCGCGCACGCCCGCGGGCGCGATCCTCATCGAAGAGCAGCGCGATGTTGTAATGCGTATCGACGATGAGATGCACCTTGTGGCGCAGGTAGGCGAGCGCGGGTCCTTCGACGGGCACACGCAGCGAACCCGCCTCGGCGGCGGCGAGATAGCGCAGCATCTCATCGACCACGCGCGTATGATCGGCCCATCGCTTCACGTAGTTGGCGTGGCTCACGCTCTGACCCGCGTTGCCCACCAGGTACTGGTAGACCTCGATATCGAAGAACGCGATATCGCGCGCAGGCGCGCTCGCCTTGACGATGTACTCGTAATCCTCATAGAACGTGTGCTCGAGCAGATTCATGCCGATCGCCCTGAGGTAGTCCGTGCGAGCCGTCAGCGTATGGATCATGATCTGCGCTGCCGCGGCATCGTTGCGGCAGACCTCGCTAAAAGGCAGGGCGACGCCGGATTCGACGCCGGCGGCGAGCGCGAACAGCTCGCTCTCCCCCGTCACCATGTGAACCTCGCGCTTCTTGTCGACCACCAGGTCGCACGTCTGGGCGCGCAAGAGCTCGATGAGCTCGACCAGCCCGTCGGTGCGCACCCAGTCATCGCCGTCGACCACGCGAAAATACCTGCCCGTCGCCGCCGCCAAACCCGCGTTGACGGCAGATCCATGACCACCGTTGCGCTTCGAGACCAGGCGGAAGACACGCGGCTCGCGCTCGACGAATCGCTGCGCGATCGCGCTCGTGCGGTCCGTGGACCCATCGTCCACCACGATGACCTCGAGGCCCTCGACGAGCCGGTCGTCGCAATAGGATTCCAAGCCGTGCTCGAGGTAGCGCTCGACGTTGTACGAGGGGATCGCTATGGTGAGCACCTTGCCCGATCCAGCCTCGTCGCGCGAAGCGGGTTCGAGACCATGCGCCCTCTGTCGACAAGGCTTTTCCTTCAGCGCGCAAACGGCCGTCCGTTCCGCTGCCGCGGCGGACGCCATCGAACTCGTATCCAACAAGCGCCTCCTATCTCAGCATCTTGAGGCGAGCGTATCGGTCGCCGAATTCGTGTCGAACGATATGGATCACGCGGCCCAACGCGCAGGCGAGCTGCGGGGAGCGCATCGATACGATGCGAATGCCCGCATCGAGCACATGGCTGTCGCGCGCCGCGGCGCCGGGGACGAGGGTGAGGAAGAGCTCGTCTTGGAACAGCGACCGGCACCAGGCCACACGGTCGGCGTGGTCCATATGGGCGCGCGGATCGCAGTTGCGCTCGAGCGCGGACATGATGTAGCGGACGAATAGCGAACCCAGACGCTCGCGCGCGTCGGACCCGTCGAGACCCCATCGAACCTGTTGGCGATACAGCTCCTCGATACGGCGGCGATGCACCTCGTAGTATTCGGGAACGAATCTATTCGTAAGGTTGGCGGCGAGGCGCTTCGCGTACCGATAGAGCGGAGCCTGCACGAAAGCCGCTCGCTCGATGCGGTCGAACACCGCGACGTTGAACAGGACGTCCTCGATAAGCGGAACGGTTACGAAGCGCAGGCCCTCGAGAACGGAGCGCTTGTAAACCTTGTTCCACGCATACCCGTACAAAGTGGATTCTTCGAGCGGCAGGACCATGCGATGGAGCGCCTCGTCCACGAAGAGCCCCTGCGCGGGCGGCAGCACCTCGTTGCAGCCGGAAAGCTCACCAGCCGCGTCGTAGTATTCCTCCACGCAACCGAAGACGACGAGATCGGCATCCGACTGCTCGAAGGCGACGCGCGCGGTATCGAGCAGCTGGGGCTCGTACAGATCATCGGGATCGGGAATCCACACGTAGGAGCCGCGCGCATGAGCAAGGCCGGTGTTGCGCGCCCCCGATAGGCCGCGATTGGCCTCATGCGCCACGACGCGGATGCGCTCGTCTTCGACCGCGCGCGCCGCGGCGATGGCGCCGGCGCCGTCGGGCGAAGCGTCATCGACCACGATGAGCTCCCAATCCGCACACGTCTGGGCCTGGACGGCATCGATAGCGGCGTTGAGGTACGCCGCCACTTGGTAGCAGGGCATCACGATGGAAAAGAGCGGCTCGGCCGCCTCAGCGGCAAAACCCTGCGGTTCACCCGACTCTACAGCGCGTTCCAAGAGGCCCCCATCTATTGCTATTCGTGACAGAGCTGGCATTCAGCCCAGAAGATGGTATCACAGCGCTCGAATTCCATGGAAAGAGGACGATTTCTACGCGCGAACGCCAGAGAACTCGGGTAGCCTTGTTACACCTCGGAGCACGTGCGGGGCCCATGCCCCTTTGATTCCCCTCGGCCATACCGATCGGTTCCGGATGGCGACGAGGCCCATCGACGTCCACGACAGGCGGTTTACCATGCAGCACCTTTTCCAGCAGATTATGAAGTTCGGCATCGTCGGCGTCCTCGCCTTCGTCATCGACTACGGCCTCATGGTCGTCCTCACAGAGTTCGCGGGCATGGCCCCCGTGGCGTCCGCAACGATCTCGTTCATCGTCTCGGTGGTCTTCAACTACCTCGCCAGCATGCGCTTCGTCTTCTCCCACAAGGAGGGCATGAGCAAGCAGCGTGAATTCCTCATCTTCGTCGCGCTCTCGGTCGCCGGACTGCTCATCAACGACGGCCTCATGTGGGCTGGCACCGAGATCGCCTCATTCGACTACCGCCTGGTGAAGATCGCCGCCACCGCCGTCGTGATGGTCTGGAACTTCGTGACGCGCAAGATCTTCCTGGACGGCGGAGCGGCATCGGGCAGCAACGTCGGCTAGACCCTGCTGCCGAAATCAAGATACTGCACGTTCTGCATCTGATGCAGGGCCTGGCCGTATGGAGACTCCGCCTCGATGGCGTATCGAAGGCCGTCCGCGCCTCGATAGCCCACGTTGTTGATCGAGGTGATCTGCTCGCCAAGCATGTAGTCGGCTTTCTGACGAGGCGTAAGCGGTGCGCCGATGCGATACAGCACCTGCACGCCCAGCTGCGAAGAACCGACCTCTCTCACATCCCCCGGAACAAAGCCCGCGAGCTCGTAGTTCGACCAGACGATATACGTCGACTCGCATATCTTGAACGAGCGCGCGACCTCGTCTGACCCCTGCCCGAAAAGATCGGCGAGCGTTGCCGACAGGCCGGGTTGGTGGTCGCCGAAGAACACCAGGACCACGGGACGGTCCAAAGCGGAAAGACGCTCGATGAAGTATGCGAGATCGCCATCGGACCGCTGGATGCATGCGAGATACACCCCGAGCTCGGTAAGGAACCCCTCATCCTCCACGCCAGGTATGTCGAGGTGCACCATGTCCTCGGCCGGCACGCTCCCCGCGGTATAGCCGCCGTGGTTCTGCATCGTGACGTCAAAGATGAACTGCGGGTCCTGGTCAGCTGCGAGCAGGTCCAGAATCTTGTCGTAGGTCGAGGCATCCGAGGCGCCCGCATGGTACACGGGCGCATCCTCAAACGCCGCGCCCGACAAGAACGTGTCGAACCCAAGCTGCCTGTATGCAGAAGACCGGTTCCAGTTACCGCGATCTTGCGGATGGAGCGCCGTGGTGGCGTAGCCAAGCTCTTTGAACTGGCGCGCGAGGCTGCTGGATTGCGAGAGGTCGTAGAGCTGATAGGGATATTTCTCGCCGCCGATGAAGGCCATCGCGTTTCCCGTGAGGAACTCGAACTCGGAATTCGCCGTGCCGCCGCCCATAACCGGCACCATGAGCGGGCCGCGCTGCAACGTGCCCGCTAAGTTCTTGTAATACTGCGGGCCCGTATACCCCGCCCCGAGCAAGCTGTCGTAGATCGAAAGGTCGGTGAAGGTCTCGTTCATGACGGCGATGACCGTGGGCCGCACCTCGTTGAACTGAGCTTCAGCCAGCTGACGCTCCGGAGCGGCACCGGGACCGGCATCGAACTGCACCGCGAGGTCCTCCACCAGCTCCTCTGCGTCGGACTCGTCATACCCCTCGGGCACCGGGATGGAGACATCCTGGGCGATTTCGATGAAAGCGGGCACGAAGCCCAGCGTCTCGTACGTGGTAAGGGGCATCCAGCGGTCATAGGTGAACTGGAGGGCCTCCTCGAGCTTGACCGTCCAGAACGATCCGCACAGCGCCGCCGTCAACGCCAACCCCACCGATGTGTTCGCGGCCACGCCGATCATGCGACGCCTTTGGTCCGCGGCGCGCTCGGGGACGACGCACAACGCGAGCACAACGCAGGCCGCCACCGCACCGATGACGGTCACCATGCGACCGGTGAGCAGGTAGTCGTATCCACCTGCGACGGCGCCGGCGGTGCCGAGCGCAAGCAGGTCCATGGGCATGATGGGAGATCCCTTGAAATCTACGACGAAATGCTGGGCGATGCCGAATCCCGCCGCCAAGAACGGGACGAGCATCATGGCGATGCCGGTGCGCTGACCGAGAAAAAACAACGCGAGGCACAGGGCGAAGAAGATCGCAGCGCTCGTTGCGAAGTACTCCACGGCGATCGCACCGTTATCGTCCAGCCAGGCGAAGTCGATAGCCCAGGCGCAGACGACGGCGATGACCACGGAGGAGACCAGCGCGATGCCCGCCCTGATCGATATGGAGACGGGCCGCGGGAGCTCGGAAAGGACCCTTTGGAGCGGTTCGCGCGCGTGGACCAGGACGCCGCCGCAGGCGAGCACGGCCGAGACGATGGCCATGTGGGCCCAACCCACGGATTCTTCAACCAGCCCCATGGCCGAGAAGACGCCGAGCAGGATGGATAGCAGCAAGTGGGGCAGCGACACCAGCAGGTCGCCCACGTGCAATCGGTGCTCCCGCTTCCAAGTGGCAGATGAGCGAAACGCCGTCCAGGCAAGCAGGACCGCGCACGCGGCGAAGGGAAAGAGCGAGTACCAGGCAGGTGCGGAATGAGTCATGCAATCACATTTCAATGCAAGGGATCAGAGGTCAGAACGCATTATAGTACCGCAGCTTTATGGAGAGCTTACGTGCTATTGACCTATGAAGGCTCCTCCATCCCCCGCGCGATAGGCGCGCGCTGCTCTAGGCCGTATCCAACTCTGCAGAAACGGTAGAATCGCCGCAAAGCTGATGAAACCCTTACGAGAAGCTCGTATAGTTCTCTACGCTTCATCGACGCGTGAAAGGACCGTGCGAGTGCGCGCGCTCATTGCTAAAGACTCCACCAAACAGTTCGGCAAGTTCGCCATCGTGGGACTGCTCTCCCTCGCCGTCGAGTACGCGACGCTGCTTTATCTCGTGGAGGTCGCCCACGTAGCCGTGCTCCCCAGCACCACCATCAGCTTCATCGCATCGATCGTCGTTAACTACATCCTCAGCATGCGCTATGTCTTCGAGCATCGCGAGGACATCAGCCGTAAACGCGAGTTCACCATCTTCGCGATCCTGTCGGCCATCGGGCTGGGCCTCAACGACTTCTACATGTTCGTGGGCGTGAGCATGCTCAATATCGGCTATCAGGGCATGAAGCTCATCTCGACCTTCCTGGTCACCTGGTACAACTTCTTCTCGCGCCGCAAGTTCTTGAGCAACCAATCCTCCTAGGCAGAGCTGGAAGAGTAAACACCCCGGCGTAAACGACGACGGACGGACCGCCCACCCGGCGATCCGTCCGTTTTCATGTCGATCCAACCGTTTTCATGCGCGAGGCGCGTAGAAGCGCGCGGGGCTACAGCGAGGTCGCATACACCCATCTCACCACATCGCCGTCATGCAGTGTGTACGAGCTGGATGAGTAGCCCGGCATGCTGCCGTTCACGCTGTACTTCCAGCCGCTTTCTCCACCGTAGTCGAATTCGGCAAGCCCCCCGATGCCCGCGACGTATACGCCGAAGCCGGAGTTGCGCGCATTGACGGATAACCCGGTCGCGCACAGGGCGTCATACGCCGTCGCACCCTCCTCGAAGGTCACCGTGGTATCCGCGCTTACAGAACCGTTCGCGGCGGATGAATCGACGACCACGCGCACCGTGATGGCGGCAGGCTCCTGGGAACCGCCGCCGGTGCCGTCCGAAGGCGCCTGGGCGCCCGGCTGCCCGGAAGGAGCGGAGCCGCCCGCCGCACCGGTCGAACCACCGGATGAAGCAGACGCCCCCGACGAGGCGCCGGCATCTACAAGGCCGTTCGAACCGGTATCCTGAACAGAAGAATCCCCGGATGCATCCGCGGGCGCGGCCTGCGAAGCGCCAGAACCTTCCGCGTCGTCAACGGCCCCGGCGGCAAGCGTCCCGTCCTGCTCCCCTTCAGCGCCACCCGTTGACTCCGACGATCCCGCCGTCGTCTGCAACGCCGCTCCGGAACCCCAAAGGGCATCGATCGACCCCGGATTCACAGCGAAATATCCGACAGCGCACGCGATCAGGAGCAGCGAGAGCGCCAAGCCGGCAAGCGCGGGCTTGGGAAGGCGCCGTACGGCGCCCCCGTCGGCGGCATCGGCCTTAGGGGCACCCGGATAGACCCGGGTATCCCCGTCCGCCGTACCGCCGTGACCATCGCTTCCCACCGAGGCTCCGCGGAGGGACTCGCCTGCGTTTCCTTGTTCCTGCTTCTGCATACCCCGCTCCTTACCGGCGCCTGCGCGCTGCCGAGATCACAAGCCATCCACCCGTCGCCAGCAAACCGACGACTCCCGCGATGCCGAGCACGGCCATGACGGTCGCCATGCCGTCCCCCGCGGGCGCCCGCCCGTCTCGCTCGAGCACGGGGCCGGATACAGACTTCGCCGTAAGCGACGCCGACTCCCCGACGCTTTCCGATGACGACCCGGTGATTGAGGCGGCTCCGGCAGCGACACGACCGGAGAGCGGGCGACTGCCGGGTGCGACGGAGCCGAGCGCGCCCCTCGACGGCGCGACGCCCGGCAGGACGCCGCTCGCACCGGTCTGCCCGTCCGCGCTTGCAGATCCGCCGGAACCCGCATCGCCGCCGTCCTGCTGGCCGCCGGCATCCTGGCCGTCATCCGGGTCGATGGGGCCCCCCGCCGGGATCCACTTCGCAAAGAGCGTCAGATCGCTCGATACAGGCTGATCGAAACTCCAGGCGCGCTCGCAGGCCTCGTCGATAAACCAGCCGCCGAACTCGTAACCCGTCCGCACGGGGTCGTCGGGCGCGGCGACGGCGTGGTCTTTCTTCACATACACGGTCGCGGGCACCGAGCCGTCGCGCGCATCGAAGCGCACGCGCCACGACGGCGCGCCCTTCAGCGCGAACAGGGATCCGGAGTCGTTGATGTAGTACAGCGACCCGTCGGCCCCCGCCACGACGGAGCTCAGGCAGTACTCCTGGTTCGCATCGGCAGGGGTGTACACCACGTCGACGGCATCATCCCCGATACGGTAGCGATACAGGCCGCTCGGGTTCCAGTTCACCGTGAAGTAGACGTAGACGGCGCCATCCTGCGTCGACACCAACGGCGACGCCTGGGAGTACATCGTCGGCAAAAAGCCCCCGTCGGCGGTCTTGCATACCTCGTGCTCCACCGTCATCGTCTCGGCATCGATGACGAACACGGCGGCGTACTTCATATACTTGCTCGGGCCCTGCGTTGCCGACTGGCCGCACAGGACCACCTTGCCATCGACCAGAGCCGGCGTCGAGGTGCAGTACTTTCCGAAGGCGACGCGCGCGACCTCGGTGAGCGATCCGTCCGCGCCCATCACCAGCTTATGGAGCGTCCCCTTGTAATCGGCGGCGTACAGATA
Source organism: uncultured Collinsella sp. (assembly GCA_900548365.1). Lineage (GTDB taxonomy): Bacteria > Actinomycetota > Coriobacteriia > Coriobacteriales > Coriobacteriaceae > Collinsella. The sequence goes on from URKM01000002.1 coordinate 43,175, forward strand.
GGTACCATCCGACACGATGGTCGAGCGGACCTGGGCGCCCAGCGACAGCGGCTCCCCCACCGTCTCTCCCGTGGCGGGATCGAAGGCGTAGACGTTGCCCGCGTCGTCGCCCACCACCAGATAATCGCCCGCTGCAGCGGCTCCCGCCCAGTAGTAGCCGCCCGCCATGGACTTCGACCAGCGCACAGCGCCGTTCGCGATATTCACGCAGAAGAGGTAGCCCGTACCCGACCCATCGTAGCTTCCGTCGCTCGTCCCGGCATAGACGTAGCCGTCGCGAACCGTCAGCGTGCCGAGGGACTGCTGTTCGACCACGGTTCCCGAGGGGGTCGTCGCGGCGGGCAGCGGCTGGGTGAGCCAGGTCGTGACGAGCTCGTCGGCGGTAAGGGCCTGGAGGCGACCCGCATGGAGCGGCACGATGACCACGCCGTCGGCATACACCATGCGCGCCGTCGAATCGATGGTCGCTGCGAGCTTGGCCTCGCGAACCGTGGCCCCCGTGGCCGCATCCATCATGATGAGCCGGTCCGTCGAGGCGATATAGAGGTAGTCCCCGATGAGGATGGGGTCGGAAAGGTTCTCGCGACCGGCGCCGACCTGCGCCACCCACTTCTCCTCAGCAACCTGGGTGGGGGTCGGCGACGAGACGGGCCTGTTCGACGTGGTGAAACCCGGCCAGGAGCTCTCCCATGCCGGGCGCTCGGCCCCCGAATCGATGACGACGTCGTTTTCGGGCAGCGCGGTGCCCGACCCGTCGACATAGACGAGCTCGATCACATCGCCGTCATGCACCGTGACGTTGTTGGCATAGTCGTCGGCGTACTCGCCGTCGACGAGGAAGCTCCAGTACGACCACGGCGCCGTGCTCGACATCGCAAGCGTGCGCGAACCGTCGGGCGTCGTGATCGAATAGGGCACGCCGCCGGTAAGGCTATAGGTGTAGCCCGCTTCTTCCAGCAACTGCGCGAAGATGTCCCATGCGGTAGCAGGCTCGTCACCGGGAACGACGACCTCGCGCAGGGGGATCCATGTCTCCTGGCGAAGCACGCCGTCCCCATCGCGCTCGCCCACGCCCACCACGCGTGCCGTCACGGTCTTAGCGGCAGGTGCGCTCGGATCGTCCACACCGGAAGTACCGGGCACGATGAACGTCGCCTGCACCTCCTGACGACTCAAAGCCTGGTATTTCGCCAAAACCGCGGCATCGATGGAAGGGTCGTCCTTATAGCGATCGTAGTAGCCGCCGAACCGCTCGCTCGACAGGCAGCTGGTCACGGTCACGCGCGTGTTGTAGACCGGCTGCTCCACCAGCCGCAGCGTCTCGGACTCGATAACCGAGGGCGCGCTCGACCTGAACCGATCCCACTGCTCGCTCGGCCGCGCGGGATCTATCGATACCGCGGCGATGCCGGGAAGCGATATCTCGCTCGCGCTGCGCACCCAGGTGAGCCCGCCGTCCTCTGCAGCATAGACGGAGATGAAGCCCTTGAGGTCGCCGCAGACCGCGCTCGCCGAGGTGTTTTCACCCAAAAGCGCAGTCTGGTATGCCGCCTTCGCGCGCTGCATGAGCGCGAGCTCTGCATCCAGCTCCTCGGTGCCGAGCGAGCAGACCGCCAGGTCGATGGAGGCGGTGCGCGAGACGCCGTCCCTGCTCACGGTAACCAGCAGCGTGTCATGCGCGGCGGGCAGGCCGGGCGCCGGACGGTTTACGACCAAGCGTGCCCCGTTTACGCGGCAGGCCTGATCGCCCGCCGCATCGATAGCAAACGAGAGCGTGTAGCCGGATCCGGCGATACCCAGGTCGCGGCGGGTGGGAAGCTGCACGTCGGCAACGATAGCCGCGGGATCGACGGGCTGCCTCGAGGAGAAGTCCTTCAGCTCGACGCGGCCCAAGGCGGATTCCAGCAGGTCTTCTACCGTGGGGTCGGAATCGATGGACGCAACGGTGACGGCGAACGTCTTCGACGCCCTCGGCACCGCCTCGCCCTCGGACGCTCCCGTAAAGCCCACGGTGGCGGTAAGGTTCGCGAAGCCGTCCTCGGACTGGCGGCGGACGAGTGTGCCGTCGTTCAGCAGCGCGTCCTCGTTATCGGAAGCCCAGGAGATATCAGCCCACGAGGCGATCCAATCATCCAGCACGAGGTCGCGGCGCGCCACGATGCTGCCCTGCGCGTCATCCGCCGCACCGCCCTCGTAGGCGAGCAGGGACGAGGCGGAGAGCTCGTCGGACAGCAGCTGCTCGAGCCGCGCCTGCACGCGGTCCACATCCCAGCGCACGACGATGTAGCGCGTCCAGGTCGCGGTGGTACCGCCGCTCGCGATCTCGAAATCGACCTTGATGCTTGCGAATCCAGCCGGCTCCTCAACCGTCGCGGGGTCCTCGTAATAGAAGGTGACGTCGCCGTTGGCATCTCCGGGAAGCGACGAGACGGAGGCTCCTCCAGCGCCCGCACTCGCCTGCACGACGCGTACGGTCGCATCGGAAAAGCCCAGCCGAGCTAGCTCATCGGAGACGATCGCGCACACGTTCTCCTGCGCTCCGAATGCGGGCGAAGGCGTGAAGCGCGCGGCATCGAGCGCCGCGATCGCCGCGTCGGCGGAGGCGCCGGGCAGGATGGGTCCCGCCACCGCGCGCACCTCGTTGTAGCCGCCCGCGGTCGCGGTCACCTTGAGATAGGCGCCGGTCATTGAGGAATCGATCGGCAGGCGCGCGTCGGTCGCGCCGACGATCCGTTCGAACGAGGCCGCATCGTTGCGAGAGATCCACCACTGATACGATACGCTCTCGGCAGGCGGGACCTTTCCCGCGGTAAGCACGGGTTTCGCCACGAGCGTCGCACCTTCGGCCGCCGCTTCGCCTCCCTCGATATCGATGGAGACGTTGGCGAGCCGCAGCGCGCCGGCGCGCGCGATGGGCCCCATCGTGTAGGAAACGACGTTCGCCCCGGCGCTCGCCTCGACCTTGAGATAACAGCCGAGCACCTGCTCGCCCTCCGGCAGGGTCACGAAGGAGCCGGCCCCCAGCGAGACGCCCTGCTCATCGCCCTTCCGCGCCAACAGTGTCCACGAGCAGGAGACGCCGTCCGCATCCACAACGGAGCCGTTGGTCGCCGTATCGGCCGAAGAGCCGCCGGTAACGGCGCTCGCCCGAATGGTATCGCCCGGCGCGAGCAGCGCATCGATATCCCCGCTGATCTTCACATCATCGCGGTACAGCTCCACACGGGACAGCGCGACCTGGTTGGAAGCGTTGACCGGCCCCGGCAGGTCGAAAGAGGAAAGCGATCCGTAGCTGCTCGCAGGACCCCACAGCTCCACGCCGTCCGCACAAACCTTGACCGCGATGTAGCCGCCGGCGATCTTCGAGGCAAGCTCGTCGGTGATGACGAGACCCTGCCCGACCTCGCCCTCGATGGGCGCGAAGGCATCCGAATCGGCCGTCTTGGTTGCCGACCACATCCACTGGTACGTCCACCCGTCCTCGGCGGCGACGCCCCAATCATCCCAGTCGTAGGCGTTCGCCCACAGCTCGTCGCCGACGCTCAGCGCGCCCGTGAGCTTAGAGTAGCTGTCGTCCTTGTCGCGCTCGTCTTGCACCATGATGTAGCAGTCCTCGTCGAGCGAGCGCGCATCGACGGAGGTCCCCGCCATATCGGCTTCGTCTCGAGCGGCCGCGTCCGCGGACACGGAGACATCCGATGAAGCGGCGTTGGCTGCGGTCGAGCCGGCGTCCACCGTACCTGCGGCCGCGTCCTGGGAAGCCGAGGCGCCCGTCATATCGCCATCGGCAACCGCGGACGCGGCGTCGTCCCGCCCCTCGTCCGCGCCGGTCGACGATTCATCGCCGGACACGGGCATCGCGCCATCGAGGGTGGTAGCGAGCGCGGCCCGATCGCCATCGACCAGGCCTTCGAGCCCCACCGCCCACAAGGAGGCGGGGCATTGTCCCCATATCAATACCGTGATGAGCAGCGCCGTCACGCCGCGCTGCAAAACCAAACGCCTCTGCGCCCTGACGGCGCCGGCACTCGAACCCGATCGGGCTTCGAGCCATCCGAACATAGCGGATCCCTTCTATCCAGAGCCTCGCGCACCACGCGCGCAGATGGGAGGCGATCCGACTGAGCAATATATCCAAGCGAGCGTCGCCCGATCTACGACGCCGTACCGCTCGAACTTGCATCACGGTTACTGGTACAGCTGGGGATTTCCACCCCTATTCTCCCAAACGGGCCCTATCTGAAAGCCCGTTCGTGCGTCTCCGCACCACCATCTTGGCCATAAGTCGAATCATCGTAACACATGCCGAAGCATGCATAACGCCCGCGCGCCATCGGCTCGAAAAGCGCCGCGTTCGCAAACGGGCCGGCCGCCCAGCCCATACACAGCCGAACCAAGCCGCCCAACAGACAGGAAGCCTAACCTTAAACATGAACTTGAAACTCTATACTTGCTCCACATTTCAGCGAATGAGCAGCTAGCGCTCATCCTAAACCTTCAACTTGAGCCTTAAAGAACTCTAAGGTTCAAGTACAACTCTAAACTGGGGGTATACTGGATCCAGGTAAATGACGTTGCGATATCAAAGGATGATATATGCACGATTTTGGACATGCTCGCCGAGCCCTCGTTGTCGGAGCAACCCTCGCCATCGCTCTGTCCGGCACCGCGCTCTCCCCCGTCACCGCCCATGCCGTGACCCAGGAGACCGAGGCTCAGCTCACCGAGACCCAGAAAAAGGTCGAGGACTCCGCATCATCGTACAGCGAGGCGGTCCAGAGCGTCTCCGACCTCCAAACCAAGATCGACGAGACCTCGGCGCGCATCGCAGAGCTCGAGTCCCAGCTGCCCGAGCTTCAGAAGAAGGCCAGCCTGGCCATGCGCGACCTTTATAAAGCGCATCAGGGCAACAGCTTCATGAGCTTCCTGTTCGGCTCCCAGTCGCTCGACGACCTCATCACCAAGATGGCCTATCAAGATCGCGTCCAGGGATCAAACGTCGAAGCCGTGAAGGCCCTCGATGAAGCTCAAGGATCGCTGGAGAAGCAGAAGATCGAGCTCGAGCAGGCGAAGGCCAAGGCGGATGCCGAAGCCAAGGCCGCAGCGACCGCCCTCGAGGAGGCAAAGGCGCTTCGCCAGCAAGCCCAGGAGCAAGCCGATGCGGAAGCGGCGGCAGAGCTCGCCGAGCTGCAGCGCGCGGCCGAGGAACTCGCCAACGCGAACGCCTCGAGCGGATCCGTTGACTCCTCCCAGGTCGCCACACCCGATTCCGGTTCGGTGAACTGGGATACCGACGAAACCTCGTTCGTAGCTCAATGGGCTCCTCGCATCGACGCGTACCTCGCCGGCTCCCCGCTCGAGGGGTATGGTGCGACCTTCGCCTCCGCCGCTTGGAAATACGGCGTCGACCCCCGTTGGTCCCCCGCGATCTCCAACACGGAAAGCTCCAAAGGACGCTACTGCTTCCGCGAGCACAACGCGTGGGGCTGGGGCGCCATCGATTTTGATAGCTGGGAGCAAGCCATCGATACGCACGTTCGAGGACTGGCTCGCGGCTATGGCTACACCATCAGCGTAGAGGCGGCCAAGAAGTACTGCCCGCCCAATTGGTACCATTGGTATACGGTTACGCTCGCAGAGATGGAAACCATCTAACCCAACATATCTTCGTGATAGGCTCCGACGTTATCAAGCCGTATCATCCAATCAGGGCCGCAGGCGCTACGTCGGCGGCCCTGATTCCAATCGAGCGACCGTGTGCCCGCGAGAAGCAGGCCGATGAATGTGGGAATCCCCGCGATACCCCCATCGAGGCGCTGGGCATCATGCAGTCCATCCCAGGAGCCGGCAATACGTATCGACACCGCATACGAGCGGCTCCTCATCGAAATAGAAATCCTCCGCATGCAATGCGGAGGCCGCGCCGGCAGGGAACGCCTCGGTGGCGCCCACGCCGAGCAGCATGAACAATCCAGGGACGCGCTGTTGGTAAAACGAGAAATCCTCCGCGGTGAGTGCGGGCTCGTCGAGCTCCTTAAGTCGCGGCACCACCGCACGCGCCCTGTCGACGAGGGACGCGTCGTTTACCACGGGTGGATACCCCTCGTTGAACGTCACATCATACGAGCAGCCCGTCGATGCGCAGGCAGCATCCAAGCATGCACGAACGCCGTCGCGCGCCATATCGAAAAGCGCGTCGGAGTATACGCGAATGCTCCCTTCGATATGGGCGTCGGCCGCCACCGCATTGCACACGGATCCCGCGCGCAATACGCCGAACTTGACGATGCAGCGCTCGCGCGCGGCAAGCTCCCGCTCGAGTGCATGAGCACCCTCTAGGAAGCGAGCAGCGGCCAACATGGCGTCGCGCGCATCACCGTCGGAGACCCCATACATCGATGCGATATGAGCCGATTCGCCTCTGATGTCGATATGCGTTTCGCTGGAACGCGCGAAGAGCGCCCCCGATCGCGTGGCCACCATGCCCGCAGGCAGGGCCGGCCAAACATGGAAACCATACACCGCCTGCACGTTGAAGCGCTCGAACACCCCGGATGCGCAGACCAAGCGGGCGCCGCCCGTTGTCTCCTCGGCTGGCTGAAACACGAACAGGATATTTGATGCAGGCTTCGCGTAAGAGGCGCCCGGTAATCGATCGGTACCCGCTGCAGCGTTCGCTCCGCATGGCAGCCCGGTCGAACTTGGATCAGCCGGCGCGCCGCGCCCTGGCGCATCCCGGGATTCCCGCGCAGCCACTCGGTCGATCAAGCTCGCGAGCGTGAGCGCCATCGCCATATGCGCATCGTGCCCGCATGCATGCGCGCGCCCCGGATGGGATGAGGCGCATGGCGCCGCGCTGCGCTCGACGATAGGCAGCGCGTCCATATCCGCGCGAACGGCCACCGCGGCATCGAAGCCGAAATCGAAATACGCGCACACGCAGGAGCGGCAGGGTTCGAAGATGTCGCAGGATAGCGATTCCAGATGCGCTCGCACATAGGCGATCGTGCATGGCACATCGAAATCCAATTCTGGAATCATATGAAGTGCTCGACGATGACGCCGCAGCTCACGCAGCACTTGGTCCTCATCCGCACCGGCGGCCGCTATGCCCGCAAGATCAAACCCCCAAAGCTTCATTGCGGCTCCTCCCCGCCAACCCGCCCCCGCGGGAACGTGCACTCGGTATGCGCGGCATTATAAGAGGAGCGAGCGCGGGAATCCCAACGAGGAGACCGAATTGTTTTGAGATGGTAACGAAGCGTTCCGCTTGCCATCCCCGCGCTTCATCATGATAAAGTATCCTCACTCGATAGAGGAGCGGGCGCGAAGAGGCGCGGACGAGCCGGCAGGCGTCGACCCCGTGCGGAGGCAAACCCGCCGAATCCAGCCTCCGGGCACGGAGGTCTGGGTGGGCCCGCGTGAAACACACCCGGGACTGTCTGCAACCATGCAGGGGCGCTATTCGACGTACACTCTCGGTCGCTGGGGCACGCACGAGCCCGGGCGGTGACGTGGAGCTTGTCAACGCCCCGCACCGCACAGGAAGGCCAACAGATGGAATGCCGTCAACGGACGCAGGACGATCTCGACCGCGCCTATACAGCCAAGCAGCCCTTCGTTGCCAAAGAGCAACTCGAAGCACTGACCGAGCGCCACCCAACGCCGTTCCATCTCTACGATGAGGCGGGAATCCGCAGGAACATGCAAGCCGTTCGCGACGCATTCGCATGGAATCCGGGCTTCAAGGAGTATTTCGCCGTCAAGGCGAATCCCAACCCGCGACTCATCTCCATCCTGCGGGATTACGGATGCGGCGCCGACTGCTCGAGCGATACCGAGCTCATGATCGCCCGCGCGCTCGGCATCACGGGATCCGACATCATGTTCTCGTCTAACAACACGCCGGCAGCCGACTTTACTCTTGCCAACGACCTGGGCGCCATCATAAACTTCGACGACATCACCCATATCGAATTCTTTGAGCAAGCTGCGGGGCGCATCCCCGAAGCCGTGAGCTGTCGCTTCAATCCCGGCGGGCTGTTCCGCCTCTCCAACGGCATCATGGACAACCCGGGCGACTCCAAGTACGGCATGACCGAGGAGCAGCTTTTCGACGCCTACCGCATGCTGAAAGAAAAGGGCGCCGAAACCTTTGGCCTGCACGCCTTTCTTGCAAGCAACACCGCAACGAACGAATACTACCCCGCGCTCGCACGCATCCTGTTCGACCTGGCGCGCCGTCTTCAGGAGGAGACCGGCTGCCACGTGGGCTTTATCAACCTCTCCGGCGGCGTGGGCATTCCCTATCGCCCCGAGCAGCAGGCAAACGACATCCGCGCCATCGGCGAGGGAGTTCGCCGTGCTTATGAGGAGATCTTGGTTCCAGCAGGCATGGACGATGTCGCCATCTTTGCCGAGATGGGCCGCTTTGTGATGGGCCCCTATGGCTGCCTGGTCACGCGCGCCATCCACACCAAGGACATCTACAAGCACTACGTGGGCGTAGATGCCAACGCATGCAACCTCATTCGCCCGGCCATGTACGACGCCTATCACCACGTCACCGTGGTGGGCCAGCCAGGTGGTCCGGACAAGACGCATGCCCCGGCAGACGCCACCTACGACATCGTGGGCAACCTGTGCGAGAACAACGACAAGTTCGCCGTCGACCGCGCCATGCCTCATATAGACATAGGCGACCTGCTGGTAATCCACGACACCGGCGCCCACGGCCACTCCATGGGCTACAACTACAACGGACGCCTGCGCTCCGCCGAGGTGCTGCTGCACGCCGACGGCAGCGATGAGCTCATTCGCCGCGCCGAACGACCTGATGACTACTTTGCGACCCTGGACGTCTTGCCAGAAGGACGCGCCTTGATCAACGCTTGCCGCGATCGCGGCGGAAAGGACGAGTAACCATGGATGCACGTGAACTCACAGGATCGATCGTCGCGCTCGTAACGCCGTTTGCGAGCGATGGCTCGATCGACTTCGGGGCCCTGTCGCACCTGGTGGACTTCCATCTGCAGAACCATACGGATGGATTGCTGATCCTAGGTACCACAGGCGAATCGTCCACCATGACGCATGAAGAGGACAACGCTGTGGTCCAAGCCGTGGTCAAACAGGTAGCGGGCCGCATCCCCGTCATCGCCGGATCGGGCTCCAACTGCACGCAGACCATGGTGGAGAAGAGCCTGTCCTACCAAGAGCTGGGAGCAGACGGACTGCTCATCATCACCCCCTATTACAATAAAAGCAACGAAGACGGCATCTACCAACACCTCAAAGAAGTCGCCGACGCGGTTGACATCCCCTGCATCCTCTACAACATCCCCGGCCGCACCGGTTGCTCCATCTCGCTGCGCAACGTCGAGCGCCTTGCCGCGCACCCCAGCGTCATGGGCCTCAAGGAGGCTTCCGGCAACATGGGCTTCGCCGCCGATGCAGCGCACTTCATCAGCGATGATTTCCGCATGTATTCGGGAGAGGACGCGCTCACCGTACCGCTGATGTCGCTTGGCGCAAGCGGCACCATATCCGTTTGGGCCAACCTGCAGCCGCGGGAGGTGCACCAGATGTGCGCGGCATTCCTAGACGGCGACGTTGAGACCGCCCGCAACCTTCAGCTCGCCGGGCTTCCCCTTATCCACGGGCTGTTCAGCGAGGTGAACCCCATTCCCGTCAAGGAGGCCCTGGCGCAGATGGGAATGATCGAGGCGAGCTACCGCCTGCCCCTTACCACTATGTCAGACGGCGCCGCGCAGGCGCTGCATTCCACCTTGAAGGAGGCTGGTCTTGTTGCTTAACATCGCCATCATGGGAGACGGCCGCATGGGCTCGCTCATTCGCCAGACGGCAGAAGCCATGCGCGACGCAAATCAGAACCCCGTCTTTAACGTAGCGGCCCAAATCGGATTCGATCTTGAACGGATTCAAGCCGCACCCGCAGCAGACGTTCTGATCGACTTCTCAAACGTCGCGACCCTGCCCGCGGTCGAGGCCTACGTCAAGCGATGCGGATGCGCCCTGGTGAGCGGCACCACCGGGTATTCTGCGGATGAGATGGAGCGCCTGCGCGCTCTGGGCAACAACGCTGCTGTCCTACATTCGGGCAACTACTCCATAGGCGTGGCGGCCCTGCGCCACCTCACCGCCCAAGCGGCCCGCGAGCTCCCCGGCTTTGACGTAGAGATCTGCGAGACGCACCACAACCAAAAGGTCGATGCGCCCAGTGGCACGGCAAACCTGCTGCTCGATACCGTCATGGACGCCCAGGCAGCTGCCGGCCGCGGGGAGTATTCCCCCGTGTTTGGCCGCTTTGGCATGTGCGGCGCGCGCGATCCACATGAGATCGGCATGCACTCGCTTCGCGGCGGCACCGTCGCAGGCGTACACACGGTCTCCTTCTTTGGCCCGGACGAGGAGGTCACGCTTACGCACCGCGCCGGCAGCCGCCAGATCTTTGTCAACGGCGCCCTTGCCGCAGCGCACAAGATGGCGGCGCGCCAGCCCGGCTTCTACACCTTCGACCAGGTCATGTTCGACTAATATCCCGGCACGCCCCCTCCCGCAGATCAAACCCGCCGGCGAGGAGGGGGGGGAATTCGACCCAATCCCCAAGCCAGTACAGATTCTCGCAAAGAGAGGAACACCATGGATAACACCCAGATGAACGCCCAAGAAATCATCGATTTCATCCGCTGCGCGGAGAAGAGGACGCCGGTGAAGCTCTACGTTCGCGAAAAGCCCGGTCAGCGGATCGACTGGAAGGGCGCGCATGTCTTCGGCGGCCGCAAGGGCAAGATCATCTTCGGCGACTGGGGCGAGCTGTCCGGCATCTTGCAGGACAACGCGGACTCCATCGACTACTACGAGGTCGAGAACGACGGCCGCAACTCCGCCGTGCCCCTACTCGATACCAAGGGCGTCAACGCACGCATCGAGCCCGGCGCGATCATTCGCGACCGCGTCTCCATCGGCGACAACGCCGTCATCATGATGGGCGCTGTCATCAACATCGGCGCCGTCATCGGCGAGGGGACCATGATCGACATGGGCGCCATCCTGGGCGGCCGCGCCACGGTGGGCAAGAACTGCCACATCGGCGCGGGCACCGTGCTCGCCGGCGTCATCGAGCCGGCGAGCGCCACGCCCGTGATCATCGAGGACGGCGTCATGATCGGCGCCAACGCCGTGGTGCTCGAAGGGGTCCACGTTGGTAAGAACGCCGTGGTCGCCGCCGGCGCCGTCGTTGTAGAGGACGTCCCCGATAACACCGTAGTCGTCGGCGTCCCCGCCCGCGCGATCAAGCGGCGCGACGAGAAGACCGATAGCAAGACAGGCCTGGTAGAGGGCCTACGCCAGCTGTAAGCACAGCCGCATAAAAGGAGTTACCGCCACCCGCTATCGTTCGGGGCTTGCCATGAGCTGAATCGCCGACCTGTCCGCCAACGTTGCAAAATCCGCGCCCAACCAGATACTCGACTCCCCCGCCCCAAACACCAACGGCATGCGATCGTGCACGGGAGAGACGGCTGCATTGGGTCGGGTGGTAACGATGGATAGCCGGCCTTCTTGCTGAACGCCGGCTAGCAAAAACGCACCGGCATGTAGCAGTCTGAACCTATTCTGACGGCAAACGGGCTTTCCCGTTTTCTCGCTCAATACGGTTTCCGCGCGATGCCCCTCGTAAAACGACCGAATTGGACCAGGCACATAGGCGGGAGCGCGAGCGCCTATCGGTTCTCGATGCTGCCGATGTTCTTCAGCGCCAGGGTGATCAGCCCGTTGGGTTCGTTGACGAACTCGATGTACTCGGGATTGTTGCCCATCTCGGCGGGGAAGCTGATCTCGATACCGGTGTCGGTGCGAATCTTATGGTTGCGAACCGCCGCACGCTCAACCTGCGCGCGCTCAACGGGAACGCGCTCGGGGAGGCGCTCCTCCTGGAGGCTCGCCTTGATCGCATCGCGGATCACGGGCTCGTCCTCGAACGCCTCGTCGACGATGTCCCACGGCGGCAGCTCCTCGTCCTCCTCCACGGCCTCCGCCACGGCGGCCTTGGCCTTCGCGAGCGCCACGGCCGTGTTGGCACCATGCTCCTCGGCCACCTGCTCGACCACGCGCGTCACCACATCGATGACCTCTTTACCCGAAACGCCGGTCTCGCATTGCAGTAAACCGTCCGGAATCAGGTACACGTCCTCCCCCGCGATCTTACGCTTCTTCTCCTGGAAGAACACCTCGAGGGTGCTCGCGCGAACCAGGGCGTAGGACGCGACCTTTTGAGATGGGCTGGGAAGGATGGCGTAGTGGCGGGCGATATCGTTGCGCACCTCGCCACCCTCGCGAGCGACCTCGTGCATGAAGGCCATACGGCTGCCCATCAGCATGACGGCGAACCAGCGGACGTCGTCATCGTCTTCGAAGTCCGCCACGAACACATCGGTGGATTCGGCCTTCTCTGCCTTGGCGAGTTCGGCTGAGACGAACTCGGCGATCTGCAGCGACAAATCGATGAAATCCCGTTCGCCGAAGAAGTACGATCTGAGCTCGCCGGCGAAAGCGCTGTTCTCGGAAAAGCTGCCGCGCTTGTTATCGCCCGACGTCCGCGCCCGACGCAGATGCGACGTCACGAAGGAGCGAACGGTGCGTGTGTCCAAATCGAGCTCGCGCTGGGAGAACACGTTCACCGCGGATTCGAAATCGAGGATATGCAAGATAGCGTGGTTGACCTTCATGGGCACCTTTCCAAGAAGAAAAGAGCTGCCGGCAGATCGCAGGCAGCTTGACGATGAGCAGATGGAGGGACGATGCCGTCGCGGCGCACCCAGCGCCTATGATTTCACGACAACCAAGGGATCACCGACTTTGACCAGCGGATGCCCGGCGAACAACGTGTTGGATTGACCGATCAGCTTCACCTTGTCGAGCAGGGACGGGCTCGTCACGATCACGGTCACCACGTCGTCGTACCCTGCCGCCTTCACGGCCTCGTCATCGAAGACGAGGATGGGTTCACCGGCGGTAACGACCTGCTCGGATTCGACGAGGCGCGTGAAGCCTTTGCCGTCGAGCTTAACCGTGTCGATGCCGACATGGATGATGAGCTCGATACCGGAATCGGTGCGAAGGCCAATGGAGTGATTCGTGACGGTGGTCGCCGCGATGCGGCCGGACGCGGGGGCGTAGATCACATTGCCAACGGGAACGATGCCGTAGCCGCGACCGAAGAGGCCGGTGGAGATGGTTTCGTCCTTGATCTCGGAAAGCTCGACCAAGACGCCCGAGATGGGCGCGTAGATGGAATCGGGCCTCGTTGCGAACGAGGCGCTGGGATACACGGGGTCCTCGTTGGAGATACCCAGGGTCTTCTTGATCTTATCGAATAGAATCATGTGCTACCTCCTGCAGCGCAATGGATCGCGGGCTGAGCGCCGGCGATCCTCCCATGCCTTCCATGGTACCCAAGACGGAGATGCGGGCGGATGGGAAGCAGGGTTACATGCAACAAACGAACAAAAGCGGGTGGTCTGTTGAACCACCCGCTTTCGAGCCAGCCGTTTGGCGGTATCGGCACCGCAGCAAGCGAACGAGAAACCGTGCGCTACGCCTCGAAATCCACCTGGTCGATGACGTCCTTCAGCGCGGAAGCCGAGCGATGCAGCTCAGCGAGCTCGCCTTCGTCGAGGGACACGGGAACGCGGCACTCGATACCGTTGCGGCCGACGATGGTGGGCATGGAGATGGCGATATCCTCGAGGCCGTACTCGCCCACCATGAGGCTGGAAACGGGCAGGATGTGCTTCTCGTCGCGCATGATCGCGGTGCACAGACGCTTTACGGACATGGCGATGCCGTAGTAGGTGGCGTGCTTCTTGGAGATGATCTCGTAGGCGGCGTTCTTCACGTCGTCGGCGATGCGCTTCTCGGCCGCCTCGTGGTCGAAGTGGCCGCGCATCTCGCAGAAGTCGTGCAGGGGCACGCCGGAGACGTTGGCGCTCGACCAGACGGCGAGCTCGGAATCACCATGCTCGCCGATGATGTAGGCGTGCACGTTGCGCGGATCGACGCCCAGGTGCGCGCCGAGCGCGTCCTTGAGGCGAGCGGAGTCGAGGACGGTACCGGAACCGATGACATGGCTCTCGGGAAGACCGGACATCTTGATAGCGGCATAGGTGAGCACGTCGACCGGGTTGGAAACGATGAGCAAGATCCCCTCGAAGCCGGTCTCGCGAATCTGCGGGATGATCGACTTGAAGATGTTGACGTTCTTGTTCACCAGGTCAAGACGGGTCTCACCGGGCTTCTGGGCGGCACCCGCGGTGACCACGATGATGGCGGCGTCCGCAGCATCCTGGTAGTCGCCGGCATAGATCTTCATGGGGCTGGCGAACGGGGCGCCATGGCTGATGTCGAGCGCCTCGCCCTCGGCGCGATCGCGGTCGACGTCGATAAGGACCATCTCGCTGAACAGGCCGCTCTGCATGAGGGCGAACGCGGAGGAAGAGCCAACGAAACCGCAACCGACGATGGCGACTTTCCTATCATTAACCATGGGTGTTCCCTTCTCTTTCGAAGTCCTCGACCGCCGGAGACACGCTTTCACCGCCCAGGGCTTCGCATCTGATAACAATTTCGATTGTAACGCTCGGTTACTGAAAATAAAGGTCCGTATACCGATTTTTTATTGACAGATTCATAAGGTTCTGAATCTGGTTCTATCCAAGGATACCAGCATCGCGAATCGCCTCGACGGCGAGCGCGAGCTTCTCGGGTGGAAGCACGAGCGCCATGCGGACATATCCCTCGCCATGAGGGCCGAAGCTCGCTCCCGGGGTCACGATCACGCCCGCCCGCTCCATGAGCTCCTCGCAAAAAGCCAGCGAATCCGTTCGGTCGCCCGGAAGCTTGCACCAGATGAACATCGAGCCGTGCGCGTTGGGGCGCTCCCAGCCGAGCGATTCGAGCCCGGAGCACAGGGCGTCGCGGCGCTCCTGATACGCCAGGCGCTGCGCCTCGACCTCGTCGAGCGGGCCCTCCAGCGCGGCGATCGCCGCCTTTTGGATGGGCAGGAACATGCCGAAGTCGATCTGGCCGCGAAGCTTCGCGAACGCGCCCACCACGTCGGCGCGACCCACGATGAAACCGATGCGGGCACCGGTGACGTTGAAGGACTTCGAGAGCGAGAAGAACTCGACGCCCACCTCGAGCGCCCCGGGATAGGACAGGAAGCTGCCCCCGCGCGGGCCGTCATAGGTGATGTCGGAATAGGCGTTGTCGTGCACGATCAGCAGGTCATGCGCGCGAGCGAACGCGATGATCTCCTCGTAGAGCTCCGGGGTGCCCACGGACCCCACCGGGTTGGCGGGAAGCGAGACGATCATGTACTTCGCCCGATCCGCCACCTCGGGATCGATGCCGGCGACATAGGGCAGGAAGTCATGCTCGGCGTTCAGCGGGTAGTACGCGAGATTCGCGCCGGCTATCTTCGCGCCCGCCTCGAACACCGGGTAGCACGGATCGGGCACCAGGATGGTGTCGCCGGGATTGAGCAAGGCGAGGCCGAGATGCCCGACCCCCTCCTGCGTTCCGTTGCAGGAGGCGACCATATCGGGCGTGATCCCCTGGACGCCGAAGCGACGCTCGTAGTAATCGCACACGGCCTGCTTGAGCTCCGGAAGGTCGCGCAAGCTGTACTTCCACATATCTGGATCGTTCGCAGCTTCCGTCAACGCCGAGACCACGTGGGCGTACGGCGCGAAATCAGGGGTTCCCACCGAGAGGTTGTAAATGGTCCGGCCCTCGGCCTCGAGCTGCAAGCGCTTATGGTTGAGGGAGGCGAAGACCTCTTCACCGAAAAGGTCGAGCTTGTCTGCAAACTGCATGGGAATCCTTTCTGATCTCGAACCCGTCCCGAGCAAGCCGGCGACGGCACGACGTATGAGCGGACGGCAAGCGCGGAGCCCGATGGGCGCCGAGGTGCTCGCGGGCTCGCGCCCGACCTTCATTATGCGCCTATTTACATGAAGACGCCGCCGGAGACCGGCGGCGTCTGGCAAGCGATGCGAAGCTATGGAGCGACGGGGCCGCCAAGCGAATCGAGAACGAGACGAGCTAGCGAACCAGCCGGACCGAGATGCCCTGCTCGTAATCCTCGACATGTGCGAAATCACCGAGGCCCGCGCACTCGACCACGTTGGCGCCGGTCGCCATGGAGCGGCGCAGGGCGTCCTCGACGCGCTCGGGCTCTGAGGCCCAGATGGAAAGGAACGCCGCGAGCGAGGAGTCTCCCGCGCACACCGTGGAGAGAACCTTGACTTCGAACGTGCGGTTCGCGAACCACAGGTGCTCCCCATTCGAGAAATAGGCCCCGTCTCCACCAAGCGTGAGCAGCACGTTCTTGGCACCGCGTTCATGAAGCTCGCGCATGGCGGCCTCGACGGATGCATCGTCTCCGCCCGACACCTCGATACCGAAGATGTCTCGAAGCTCATCATCATTGGGCTTGATGAGCAGCGGCTGCAACGCGAGCAGCTCGGCGAGCTGGGGGCTGGAGATATCGAGCACGAACTCGGCGCCCTGCGCACGGACCCGTTCGATCACGCCGCGCAGGAAGCCTTCCGAGGCATTCGGCGGAAGCGAGCCGGAGATAACGAGGCAGTCGAGCCCCTCGAGCCCGTCGATCAGGTCGAACATGGCCTGCTCGTCCGCGGCATCGATGGCGGCGCCGGCGTTCACCATGTTGTACTCGGTATCGTCACCGGCATTGAGGAACACGTTGACGCGCGTGATGCCCTCGGTCCACACGGGATGGACCTCGACGCCGCGCTCGCGCGCACCCTCGACGATGAAGCGGCCGGAGAAACCCGCGAAGAAACCGAGGATAGCCGTGGGAATCCCGAAATGGTCAAGCGTGAACGAGACGTTGAGACCCTTGCCGTTGGGCGTGTAGACGGCATTCCTGGTACGCGTGACGGTATTGGGAGCCAAACCGTCGCACGATACGTTGTAATCGATCGCGGGGTTTGCCGTAAGTGTATAGATCATGAACTCCTCCTGACAAACAGTCCGCTTCCATGATCGGAAGCTCTAGGGGCATGCCCGCCGCGGCAGCGAAACCGGGCGGGCATGCGGTACGGCTCAGCGCGCTAATCGAGGCGGGCGTTGATCAGCTCGGCGAGGCGAGCCGGGTCGGACTCGGCCTTAAAGGCGGCGCGGAAGGAGTCGTCGGTGAGGGCGGTCGCCACCTTGGAAAGGATCTGAAGGTGGGAGGTTCCTGCCTCGGACTCGGGAACGAGCAGGGCGATGGCGCAGGTGACGGGGGCGCCGTCGAGGGTCTCCCAGGAGGCGACGGGGCTATCGGCCTTGAGAACGAGCACGGAGGCGCGCTTCACGGCATCCGTCTTGGCATGGGGAATGGCGTATCCGTCTACCATGCCCGTGGTGCCCTCGGCCTCGCGCTTGAGGAAGGCGGCACGCAGGGCAGCGGCGTCGTCGACGATCCCCTGATCGACGGCTGCGGCGACGATAGCATCGAGCGCCGCGTCGCGATCGAGGTCGCTCGAGGCGAAGAGGACGTTCTCGGCGGAGACGAAACCATCGGCAGCTGCCTTGGGAGCGACCGCGACGGCCGTTTCCGCGGCGTTCCCAGCGACGACGGCGTCGTCAGCGGCGGAAGCGGAGCGCTGCTGCTGGGCACGCGTCCACTCGCGCTTCTTGAAGATGGTGAACAGGATGCCGCCCACGACGGTGCCGGCGAGGATAGCGAGCACCCACTGGATGCCGCCGTCGACGACGGGCAGGACCAAGAAGCCACCGTGGGGGGCGGGGACGTGGACGCCGAGCAGCAGGGTAAGGACGGAGGCGATCGCGGCGGACAGCATCATGATCGGCATGACGGGCCAGATGTTCTTGGTCATGAACGGAATGGCGCCCTCGGTGATGTGCGTGCAGCCAAGGATGATGTTGACGATGCCGGCGTCATGGTCTTCCTGGGAGAAATACTTCTTGCCGACGATGACGGCGAAGCTCGTGACCAGCGGCGGAACGATGCAGGCAGCGGAGACGGCGGCCATGAACGCGGTGCCGTCGGCGTACTCGGGAGTACCCACGCCCGCCTCGAGGCCGGCGCCGAGCAGCATGGTGCCGGTGACGTAGGCAGCCTTGTTGACCGGGCCGCCCATATCGACCGCGCACATGCAGCCGATGGCGATACCCAGCGGGATGGCACCGGCGTGCTGCAGGCTGCGCAGGAAGTCCATCATGGCGTTGTTGATCGTGACCATGGGACCGGAGATGCCGAGCATCACGAGGCCGACGATGAGCGTGGAGAACAGCGGATAGAGGAAGATCGCCTTGAGGCCGTTGAGGTTGGCGGGGAGCTTGGAGAAGACCTTCTCCAGAAGCAGGATGACGTAGCCGGACAGGAAGCCGCCGACGATGCCGCCGAGGAAGCCGAAGCCCACGCCGGCGCCGCCCGCATCGATCATGCCGGTCGCGGCGTTGACGGGCAGGCCCTGAATGGCGATCATGCCGGCCACGAAGCCGGGTACGAGCGCGGGGCGCTTGCCGATGGACTCGGCGATATAGGCGGACAGGACGGGAACCATGAGGTTCATCGCGATGCCGCCGATGATCTTGAGCATGGCGGCAAAGGAGTTGTAGTCGGCCGCCGTCGAATCGAACGAGGTGATGCCCCACAGGAACGACAGCGCCGTGAGGACGCCGCCCGCCACGACGAACACCAGCATGTGGGAAACGCCGTTCATAAGATGCTTGTAGAGCTGGTGGCCCAGGGACTCCTTCTCGGCGGTCTCCTCGACCGCGACCGCCGCGGCCGCGGCAGCCGGATCCGCCTTCGCGGCAAGCGCCGCGTCGATCAACTTGCCCGCGGCATCGACGTCGATGGCCTTCGACACGCCGACGGACACCATCGGCTTGCCCGCGAAGCGCTGGGCCTGGACGTCCTTGTCCGCTGCGACCACGACGGCGCGCGCGCCGGCGATCTCGGCAGGCGTCAGCGCGTTCTCGACGCCGACCTGGCCATGGGTCTCGACCTTGATGGTGAGGCCGCGCTCGGCCGCAGCCTTCTCGAGCGCCTCCTTCGCCATGAAGGTGTGGGCGATGCCTGTGGGGCAGCCCGTGGCAGCAATGATATCGTACGTTTCTGCCATGATCCCTCCCTATACTCGTGCGCCCCGATCGGAGCGCTCCTACGTCCCTTATGGGGCGTTTGTTGACAACCCGAATGTACCATGTCGTATTTGACAGGTTTCTTTCATGATAATCGTCCGCCGTGAAAGGTATTTCACAATCGGTGAACGGTACGAAACTTCCATTCATAGGTTTACATATGAAAGTCATTCGTCAAGTAGTAGGTGATTCGGTATGCTTCTCTTGAACGAATCGAGCCGTCAAAGGAGCCTTCATGTCGGGAGAAACCCACCAAGCACCTATCAACGAGCAGCCGAGCGCCCTGCCGTTGCTCACCTCGTCCCGCGATTTTCTCGGCAGCGAGCAGCGCATCGTCGACTTCATCCTCGGCAACACCGACCGCGCGCCCCACATGACGAGCGCGCAGCTCGCGCATGCGAGCAATACCTCCGAAGCCTCCGTATCGCGCTTCTGTAAGAAGCTGGGGTTCAAGAACTACCGCGCGTTCCAGTTCTCGCTCGCACACGACCTCGCCACGCAGGCGGACGACGTGCAGATAACCCGCGAGGTCTCGATCGACGACATCGCGCAGTCGCTCGCCAACATCAAGAACGCGAAGGTGCGCGAAATCGAATCCACCCTCGATGCGCTCGATGAGAAGACGCTCCGTCGGGTCGTCGGCCTCTTCGCCCATGCAGGGACGATCCTGTTCGCCGCCGTGGGCAACACCACGGCCGTCGCCATCGACGCCTCGATCAAATTCGGCCAGCTCGGCCTCAAGAGCATCGCGAGCACCATCACCGAGAGCTCGACCTCGCTGGCGCTCACCCTGGGCGCCGGAGACCTCCTGGTGCTCATCTCGAATTCAGGAAAATCCCAGCGCCTCCAGCGGGTCCTGCACGCCGCGCGCAACGGGGCGTGCACCGTCATCATCATCACGGGCGATACGACCTCTCCCCTCGCGCGCCAGTCCGACATCGTGCTGCGTACCGTGAACTACGAGGCGCTGCTCACCACGGCCGACTTCACGTTCTCGAAGATCTCCGCCACCCTCGTCATCGAGGTCATCTACAACTTCCTGCTCCCCCTCATGCCCGGAGCACGCGATGCCATCAGCGGCTACGAGGAGCTCATCCAACCCGACAAGGAGATGGAATAGCGAGTTCCCCTCGACAGCGAGCTCCCTCGACAGCGAGCCCCCTCGATAGCGGGCCCACTCATCTGCTCAGACAAAAAGCGGCTGCGCCCGGGCGCCGGCATCACCGGGCGCGCGGAACGCAGCCGCTATCGCTATCGAAGGCTGTCGATCTCCGCCAACCAGAGCTCCGCGCTCGCATCGCTCGGCATCCGCAGGTCACCGCGGGGGCTCACGCTCACCGAGCCGACCTTGGGCCCATCGGGCAGGCAGCTCCGCTTGAACTGCTGGGAGAAGAAGCGCCGATAGAACGTGCGCAGCCAGCTCAGGATCACCGCGGGGTCGTACGCGGGCGCGCCCTCCCCCTCGTCCCGCGAGAACGTGCGGCACGCCATCCGGTAGATCTTCGACGGCGAGAATCCGAAGCGAAGCATATGGTAGAGGAAGAAGTCGTGCAGCTCGTACGGTCCGACCAGCTCCTCGGTGCACTGCGCGATCTCCCCGTCTCCCGTAGGCGGCAGCAACTCGGGCGAGACCGGGGTGTCGAGGATGTCGCGCAGCGTGCGCGCGATCTCGCCCCCGAAGGAGTCGGCGGCATAGGCGACCAGATGGCGGACGAGCGTCTTCGGCACGCTCGCGTTCACGCCGTACATGCTCATGTGATCGGCGTTGTACGTCGCCCATCCCAGCGCGAGCTCGGATAGGTCGCCGGTACCGATCACGAAGCCGCCCAGCTCGTTTGAAAGGTCCATGAGGATCTGGGTGCGCTCACGGGCCTGGGCGTTCTCATACGTCACATCGGTGAGCGCGGGGTCGTGGCCGATATCGTCGAAATGCCTGCGGACGGCATCGGCGATGGATATGGTGCGGAAATCGACGTCGAGGTGCTCGGCAAGCCGCTCGGCGTTCGTCTTGGTCCGACCGGTGGTGCCGAAGCCGGGCATGGATACCGCGTGGATGCCTTCGCGCGGAAGGCCAAGCGCGTCGAACGCGCGCACCGTCACCAGCAGGGCGAGCGTTGAGTCGAGGCCGCCGGAAAGCCCGATCACCGCCGAAGCGGTCCCCGTATGGGCCAAGCGCGTCTTCAAGCCCGCCGCCTGCAGGTTGAAGATGGTCTCGCAACGCTCGGAGAGGTCTTGGGCGGCCGCGGGCACGAACGGCTTGCGCGGCGCGACCCGCATGGTATCGAGGGCCGAGTACATCAGGGGGCATTCGGAAACGAGCTCTCCGCCGCCAAAGGAGAACGGGACCTCCTGGCACGGCGCCGCCGTCGGAAAGGAGGCGCCCCAGGTCGTGGAGCGACGGCGCTCGGACATCAGACGGTCCAGGTCGACGTCCGCGATCGCGGCGGAGCAGGTGAAGAGGTCCGTCTTGGCGAGCAGGGAGCCGTTTTCCGCGATGAGGTTCTCACCGGAGAAGACGAGATCCGTAGTCGACTCGCCCTCGCCGGCGTTGGCGTAGACATAAGCGCAGAAGAGACGGGCGGATTGCCCGCATACCAGGTCGCGACGATAGGTCGATTTGCCGATGACCTCGCTTGAAGCGCTGGCATTCAAGATGATCGTCGCCCCGCCGCGCGTCGCCATCGATGCGCTGGGCGCAACCGGCACCCACAGGTCCTCGCAGACCTCGATGCCGATCGCGACATCGCCCAAGCCGGCATCCGAGCACCGATAGACGATGTGGGAGCCGAGCGGGACGCTTGTGCCGAGGAAGGTCACCCAGGTGACGCCGTGGGGCGCGGGGGCGAACCACCGGCGCTCGTAGAACTCGCCGTAGTTGGGAAGGCTCCCCTTCGCCGTGAGGCCCAGCAACTCGCCGGAGCAACACACCGCAACGCAGTTGTAGACCGCATCGCCCGAGGCGACCGGGAGCCCGACGGTGAACAGCATGGGCACGTCCGCCGTGTCCTCGAGCAAGCCCGCGAGCGCCACCTCGCTTGCACGAAGGAGGCTGCGGTCATGGAATAGATCCCCGCAGGTGTAGCCGGTAAGGCACAACTCGGGAAGAACGAGCGCGCGGACGCCCTCGCGCGCGGCGGCGTAGACGCATTCAAGGATGGCGGCGGCGTTGCCCACCACATCCGCGACGCGGATCCGAGGCGTCGCGGCGGCAACGCGGAAGTAACCGTCGCCGCCGGTGCCGACGCCCGCCTTGCCGCGAGGGCCGTGGAAATACAGCTCGTCCATGATGGCTCCCATCTCGTTGATTCGCTCATCACATTATACGCACCATACGGCACGGCGCGTGAACGGCATTCTCCACAGCCTCTCCTCGTGTGTCCTCCTTTTCTGGATACGCGCCGTCGCCCGTTCCGTTTCGGACGACGGGGTACCAAAATAGCGACACTTGCATCAAGTTCCTCGTCGGGCACGCGCCCGACATGCATAGGGGTGATCCACCATGGCTTCGGAGTTCCCGAAATACACCGATCAGCAACGCACGCGCGTAGTCGAACGGGGCAGCGTGTACACGCGCCCCCGTGAGAACGCGTCGATCGGCAGCACGCAACCCATCATGAAGCAAGAGCGCCTGCTCGAGGGCATCTCGGTCCCCCAGATTCTCGCCAGTGCCGCCGCGGCGGCGACGTCCATGCTGCTCGCATCCAAGATCGGCATCGCGGGATCCGTGATCGGAGCCGCTGTGAGCTCGACGGTCACCATCATCGCCACGCAGCTCTACCGCCGAGCCCTGACCGCAGGCGCGCGAAAGCTGCAGCAGGCAAGCCACGGAGCCGCCCGGGCGAGCCTCCAAGAGACCACGAACCTCCCGGGGCGCGAAAATCCCTATGCGGGCGCCAAGGGAGCGCGCGTGGCCCCCACCAAGCTGCAGGCGCGCGCGGCCGCCCAGCGCGCCGCGACGCAGCGCAAGATCACCATCGCCTCGATCGCGGTCGCGGCCGCGACCCTCGTCATCGTCACCGCCGCCATCCTGATGGGCACCGCCGGCGAGGGACTCGGCACGAGGCCGGCCCCCCTGCTAGCGAATTTCGCCGAGCCACCGAGCGAGGATGCATCCGATGCGGAGGCCACGCCGGATTCGACAGGCGGCCAGACCGCCCAGGCGCCGGCGGGCCAGCAGAGCGCCTCGTCCGATTCCAGCGGTGCGAGCGCTTCGGACGGCACCGGGGCAAGCAGCGGGGACCAGACGACCCAGCAGTCTCAGGGAGCGACCAGCGGCCAGCAGAACCAGAGCGCAGGCGGCGCGAACGACGGCGAGACGCTGCCGCCCGCCGACAGCTCCACGGGATCCGAGGCAGCAGGAGACGCGGCGGGAGGCAGCGGTTCGAGCGGATCGTCCACGTCAGACAGCGCCTCCGCGGATGAGCCCGCCGGCGGTTCGACCGCAGCATCGTCATCGTCGGCGTCCCTGAATTCATAGCGGCAAAGCGCGCCGTGCACAGACGAACGGACGCAGCGCCCGTCGCGCGATGGTAATATTCCTGTAGACCGATTACTAAGGAATACACCATGGCACATAACACCTCCGCCCCCGCCCTTACACCCGGAAACGTCATCTACCTCTACGGCGTCCTCCGCGACGCGATCGGCGTGGGCAAGCAGACGTTCATCACGCACGTGGAAGCGGCGCTCGCCGACAAGCGGTTGACCGCCGATGACCTCGGTTTCGACTCGACCCAAGCCCTGCTCGAGTCGCTGGGCGACGGCGTCAAGCTCACGATATTCAAAGGAGGGCGGCTCTATGCGACGCTCGTCGCGCAGCCCGATTGGGACGCCGTCCTCGAAGCCGCATCCAAGAAACCCGATCAAAAAAGCACCGCAAAGGGCAACAAGCCCTGGAAGCGCAAGAAGGGCAATAAAGCGATCAAGCCATGCTGCCCCAAACGCGTGAAGCGAGAGAAGCAGCCCGATCCACAGCTCGAGGCGCCCGAGTCGCTCGGGGCGGTCCCGAACGCCGGCGTTCCCGCCCCTCAAACGGCAGCCGAAGAACCCGAGTCGGTCGAAGAGCCAAAACTCCGCAACGGCAACTTTTCATTTGACGATACCGTCGAGCCCGCGGTCGATGCGAGCCTCGCAAAAATCGATTTCGTCCAAGACGAAGGGTCCGCGGAGCCACCCGCCGGTCAAGAGGATCCGGTAACCCCCGACGATGCGCCGAGCATCGCGGTGGTCGTTACGTATGACCCCTACACCGGCAACGAGGAGGAGACGGTCCTCACGTCCACACCCGGTGTAACCGGTGCGGCCGCTGCCTCCCAGCCAGACGTGTTCATCGGCCAAGCCGCCATGTGCCCGCCGCCCGCTCCCAAACAAGAAAACGCAACCAAGAACGATGTCCCGACCGGTTCGAAACGCGCTGCCCGGACCGCGTCGGAAACGCATGCGAATATGGCAGTGGAACCCCAGCCCGCGTCGAAATCACCGCGCGTTGCAGCAGCTGCACCGAAACCGGCGGGTGCATCCGCTTCGATACCTGTAGCTGCGCCCGCATCGGGTCCCGCGCCCGCTTCGGCGCCCGCTTCGGCACCCGCGCCCGCATCGGGTTCCGCGCCCGCTTCGGCCACCGCGGCAACGCCCGCGCCAATAAGCACGACCGCAGGTGCATCAGCTCCCGAAACAAAGCCCATGTCGACCCCTGCACCGAAGCTGCCCGCCGACCTCCCGGTCGATTTCACCTCCGAAGTCTACTGCCCCGCCAAGATCCTGCACGAGCTCACACTGCTCTATCCGCTCGGCGCCGACGTCCTCGGCATCATCGGAGAATACTTCCAGCTCGCCTGCGACCGCGGCGACGTCGAGGCGAACCGCCGACGTGCAACGTTCCCCATTCGTTATCTGGAGGGCCGCAGCCGAATAACGGCGTTGATCCGCCTCGTGCGTCGCAAGCCGTCTGCAATGGGTCCGCTCTGGGCGATCGATGCGGTTGACACCCCGGGCGAGTCAGGCGCAGACGACCAGGAATGCTCATAACCCGGTTTCCCGAGCGTTTTTCGCCCACATTGCATAAATCGATGACCATTTTGCATAGGGTTTTAGCCAAAATCGGATCAGCGCGCATTTTCGGGGTACCGGTTGGCACTAAATGCAAAAAATGAGTCTTTTGACCATACTTGAACGGTTAATCGAGCAGATTTTCCGTACACGAGCGCTCGATTGATGCGACGATCGCCAAGTTTCAGCTAAATCGAACTGTAGATGCAGCCAAAAGTACCTAGTTATAGGTCAGATGTAGAGAAACAAAGTATACATTTTAACATGCGGGATATGAAAAGACTCAAATCTTGCATTTAGTGCCATCAGTGGGAATTCGGCAGCCAGTACGCCAAGCACGTACTGGCTGCAACGCGCTTAGAGCCCTTTCCACCCGAAAGAATCGCGGCCGCGACGTGCACTCAGAGCACGTCGCGGCCGCTTCACGACAATCCGGTCGCCCGGCCGCACGATGGCCGGACGCCAAAGGGGGCGCAGCTCAACCATGAACTGCGCCCCTTCGCTTATCGAACCTAGTCTCGCGTGAACTTGCGGCGGATGCGATGGGGCTTCGCCGCGTCCTCACCCAGGCGGGCAATGCGGTTCTCCTGATACGCTTCGAAGTTGCCCTCGAACCAATGCCAGTTGCCGGGATTCTCGTCCGTGCCCTCCCACGCAAGGATGTGCGTGGCGACACGGTCCAGGAACATGCGGTCGTGGCTGATGACCACGGAGCATCCGGGGAACTCCAACAGCGCGGACTCGAGCGAAGACAAGGTCTCGACGTCGAGATCGTTGGTGGGCTCGTCGAGCAACAGCAGGTTGCCGCCCTGCTTGAGCGTAAGCGCGAGGTTCAGGCGGTTGCGCTCGCCGCCGGACAGCACGCCGGCGCGCTTCTGCTGGTCGGAGCCCTTGAATCCGAAGCTGGCGACGTACGCGCGGCTCGGAACCTCGGTCTCGCCCACCTGCATGATGTCGAGGCCGTCGGATACGACCTCCCACAGGTTCTTGTCAGGATCGATGCCCTCACGGTTCTGGTCGACATAGGAGATCTTCACGGTCTCGCCGATCTCGAGCGTGCCACCCGAAAGCTCCTCAAGCCCGCAGATGCACTTGAACAGCGTGGACTTACCGACGCCGTTGGGGCCGATGACGCCCACGATACCGTTGCGCGGCAGGGTGAAGGAGAGGTCGTCGATGAGCACGCGGCCGTCGAACTCCTTGTGCAGATGCTCGGCAACCAGGACCTTGGCGCCCAGACGCGGGCCCACGGGAATACGGATATCGGTATAGTCGAGCTTCTGGCTCGCGCGGGCCTCGGCCTCCATCTCCTCATAGCGTGCCAGGCGTGCCTTGTTCTTGGCCTGGCGGGCCTTGGGCGAGGAGCGAACCCAGTCGAGCTCGGCCGCCATGCGCTTGGCGAGGCGCTCGTCGCGCTGGCCCTGTGCGGCGATGCGCGCTGCCTTGGTCTCCAGGTAGGTGGAGTAGTTGCCCTTGTACGGGTACAGGTGGCCGCGGTCGACCTCGCAGATCCACTCGGCGACGTGATCGAGGAAGTAACGGTCATGCGTGACGGCGAGCACGGCACCGGGATAGGTGCTCAGGAAGTGCTCGAGCCACAGCACGGACTCGGCGTCGAGGTGGTTCGTGGGCTCGTCGAGCAGGAGCAGGTCGGGCGCCTCGAGAAGCAGCTTGCACAGGGCGACGCGACGGCGCTCGCCGCCGGAAAGCACGCTCACCGGCGTGTCGGAATCGGGCAGCTGGAGCGCGTCCATCGCGACGCCGAGCTTCGAGTCGATATCCCAGCCGTCGGCGGTGTCGATCTCATCCTGAAGGCGTCCCATCTCGGCCATCAACGCGTCCATATCGGCATCCGGATCGCACATCTCCTCGCCGATCTTGTTGAAGCGGTCGACTTTCGCCAGGATATCGCCGAATGCCATGCGAACGTTCTCGATCACGGTCTTATCATCGTCGAGCGGCGGCTCCTGCTGCAGGATGCCCACGGTGTAGCCGGGCGTCAGGCGGGCGTCGCCGTTGGACACCTCCTCGATACCGGCCATGATCTTGAGCAGCGTGGACTTGCCCATGCCGTTGGGACCCACCACGCCGATCTTCGCGCCGGGATAGAACGAGAGGGTCACGTCGTCCAAGATCACCTTGTCGCCGTGCGCCTTGCGCGCCTGATACATCTGGTAGATGAATTCTGCCATGGAAGCTCCATTTCATACGGGGCTCTTTAGTCATACGGGTTTATTCTCGCATGAAACGAAACCCTGCGGAAAATCTTGATGAATTCTGCTGGCACCACCCACGGAACCGTCCGCAATACCTGGATTGACGCATAATAGTGGGACGACTCTTACCTATATTGTTTTCCAATAAGCATTCGCTACGAGGGGAAGCCGATGGCGCAGCAGCAAACACCGCAAGCCGACCACCAGCCTGCAGAGACCATGACCACCAAGCTCGCGGTCATATTGGGCGAAGACGGCGTGAAGCGTCTGGACCAAGCCCGCGTAGCGGTCTTTGGCTGCGGCGGCGTGGGCTCCAACTGCATTGAAGCCCTGGCGAGGGGCGGCGTGGGCACCCTCGCCATCGTCGACAAAGACGTAGTTGCCCCCAGCAACATCAACCGCCAGGCCATCGCATACCACAGCACCATCGGCCGTCGCAAAATCGACGTGACGGAAGAGATGATCCACGACATCAACCCGCGCTGCCGCGTGATAGCCCGCCATTCATTTGTGCTCGCGGAAAATATCGAGGAACTCCTGGCGCAGCTGGAACGGGAATGCGGCGGACCTTTTGACTACATTGTGGACGCCATCGACACCGTCTCGACCAAGCTCGCCATCGCCAAACTCGCCCAAGAGCGAAGTCTGCCGCTCATCAGCTCCATGGGGGGCGCCAACAAGTTGCATCCAGAATGCCTGCGCATCGCCGACGTCCATAAGACGGTTAACGACTCGCTCTCGCGCATCATGCGCAAAGAGTGCCGCAAACGCGGAATCCGCCACCTTAAAGTGCTCTACTCTTGCGAAGAGCCCATGCACCTTAAGGCGCGCGAGGGCGCCGCACGCAGCGAGCGCAGCGATCTGGGTACGGCATCTTTTATGCCGCCCATCATGGGCCAGATGATCGCGGGCGAGGTCATTCGCCAAATATCCGGCGTGGGCACGCAGTCCGATACCACCGCAGCACTTGCCATGCATGATGCCGCGCAGCGCGGGGCGCTTGCGGGGCGCAAGGGGTCATCATCCAAGAAGAAGTCGTGATCCGCAACATGGAGCATTTGTATGACATGCACTGCCACCTTGGTTCCATGCCGAACGCGGACCAGGTAGCGAAACGGGCGGAGCAGCTCGGCCTCGTCCTGCTCAACGTGACGGTTTCCCCTACCGATGCCAACGAGTCCGCGCGGCTGAACCACCACGCCAACGTGCGTGCTGCGTGCGGCCTGCATCCCTGGTGGATCGCCAACGGGACCTGCGATGAAGAGGACGTTGCACGGGCAGCGACCATGTGCGCCGCATCGCGCTTCGTAGGCGAGATCGGTCTCGACTTCAGCGGCGAGCGCATGGCGAGCACACCGCAGCAGCAAGAAGCATTCGGCCGGATCATCCAATCTTGCGCAGAGCATCCCGTGACGGGACGAGTCATCTCCATCCACGCCGTGCGCGCGGCAAGCGAGGTGCTCGACACCCTGCAGCGCTTTGACATGCCGCACAACTCGACATGCATCTTCCACTGGTTCACGGGCACGAGCGACGAACTTGCCCGAGCCCGCGCTTTGGGCTGCTACTTTTCCGTCAATGCGCGTATGCTCGCCACCAAGCGCGGGCGCGAATACGCACGGCAGATTCCGCTGGGCAAGCTATTGCTTGAAACCGATGCGCCAAAGGAGTTTGGAGACCCGGGCGACGCGCAGGTCCTTGCCGGCGAGCTAACGCAAACACTCTCTATGTTGGACGATATCCGAAAAGAGCGAAAGGAGCTCTTAGCCGGCAGCATAGCGCAAACCAGCCAGGAGCTCCTAGGATAATCACAGCGCGGTGCTTTAGGACGAGAACATCTCCCCGATTGCTTTAGCGACCGCGCGAGCCAGCTTCCTATGCCCTTGGGGGGTCATATGAATATGGTCGATAGGACTGGGCTCGCACACCTTGGACGCATCCAGATATGCGCATCCCTGCTCATCCGCAACCACGCGATACGGTTCCGCAACTTCATGCGAAACGCGCACCGAATGCTCGCCAAAAGATGAAAGGACCACGTTGCGAGCGCCATCGGCAACTCGTCCAAACCGCACAGGCCGCCTTCAAAGGGATCTCGATGCACCGTGGTGCGGCCGCAAAGCCCCTCCTCGACAATCCGCCAATCAGGCCCCAGCAGCCCTTGCAGAACTCCGGGCCAGCGCACATCGACCGGATAGCGAAACCTCGTACCGCTCGCTACACCCTGAGGGTCATATCCAAAGGTGTTGCTGTCGCCAAAGCACAGCACCGTTTTGTTAGCCATAAGCTCCTCCTCGCAACAGGGATCAGCGCATGAATGAAACCGCAACACGCCGCCAATGGTACCGCGACGGAACAGGCGCGCATAAGCAAAATGCCCGACCACGCAACGCGGTCGGGCTCGACGAGCAACCTAGTCCTCGTATGCCAGCGGGTGGCCCCAGCTGCCCTCGATCTTGCAGGTCTCGGCCGCAAAGCCGGCTGCGAAGTCCAGGCTCTCGCGAATCGCGTCCGCGCCGCCCTCGCCCGCCTTCCGCTTTGAGAGGTAGGTAACCAAGAACGCCGTCAACAGCGAGTCGCCAGCCGCCATGGCATCCTTGAGGTCCTCGGGCGCGACGGGCTTGATGCCCTGCTCGTAGAAGCTTTCTCCATCGTATGCAACGGAGCCCTTGCTGCCGCGCGATGCGCATACGATCTGGGGACCCAAAGCCTTCACCCATTCGAGCTTCGACTTGATATCCTCCAGGGACGCATCACCCATCGACATAAAGGCATAGGTCACAAACGGCGCAATCTGCTCGAAGTATTCATCGGTCGAGTCATCAGAGAAATCGAAGCTGATAGGCACGCCGGCAGCTTTGATCTTGGGCAGCTCTCGCTCGGTGAAGCAGTAATTACCGCTGTGCACCAGATCAAAGCCGCGAACGTATTCGGCGGCGAAACGGTCGATCACGTAACGCATATCACCGCGGATACCGCCCTCATTAGACCCAAGGAAGATACGGTCGCCGGTCTCGTCCACGGTCACGCGCGCGGCGCCGTTGACGCCCAAAACCTGCTGGCAACGCAAAAGCTCAATGCCCTCGTCCTCAAGCGAAGCGATAACGTGCTCCGCTTCGGCATCGGAGCC
The DNA here is from genome assembly GCA_900548365.1 of uncultured Collinsella sp. Classification (GTDB taxonomy): domain Bacteria; phylum Actinomycetota; class Coriobacteriia; order Coriobacteriales; family Coriobacteriaceae; genus Collinsella. The sequence continues at coordinate 73,772 of URKM01000002.1, forward strand.
GAAGATGCCCATGTAGGCGCTGCGCTCGACGCCCAGCTTCTTGGCGAAGACAGCGAAGTTCACCGCGTTGCCGCCGGGATACATGGTTTTGATGTGCTCGTATTTGTCTACGACATTATCTCCGAAACCAAGCACGCTAATGGGGAATGTTGCCATGGCTAGCTCCAATCAAATACGTTTCCGCGCCGCGGCGAGCAACAGGGGCGCTGAAAGACCACGTGGTAGACCCGCGCCCCGCCACCGCATCAGCGACCGTCGCTATAAGGGTTTAGTACTTTTCGATACCCATGTAGCGGCGGACGTCCGGATGATGGTCGAAAACCTTACCGCGAGCGGAGCGCAGCTCGCAGTTCATAGCATAGAACAGGATGGGGTCAAGGTAGGCGCGGACGCTGCCCGCGATCCGGTCCATGCCGTACTCCATGGCATCGAGCACCATGAGGGTGTCGGTATGGGTCTCAAGGAACGCCAGCGCGCGCTCGTCCATAGCGCGGCACTCGCTGGAGGACATCTGCAGGAAGTAGAACACGCCGGGCTCGGTGACCTCGAAGGGGCCATGGAAGTACTCGCCGGAATGGATATAGGCGCAGCTCTGCCACTGCATCTCCATCAGCGAGCAGATGGCGAATCCGTAGGTCTGGCTGAAAACGGGACCGGAGCCCAGGATGTAGAGGAACTTGTGATCCCGGCAGAGCGCGGCGAAGCGGTCGCACAGCTCGGCGTTGACCTTCTCGCGAGCAGCGGGCAGGATCTGATCCATCTTGGCGATGCCGGCGTACATGTCCGCCAGATCCGCGTAGCCCTCCTGCTGGTCGAGGACCTCCGCCGCAAGGGCCAGGGAGATGCCGGCGGGAACCTCGGCCTGGGGTACACCCTCGCCCCACGGATAGACCCAGCACGTCCACTCGCCGTTATCGATGCCGGATCCGGCGTTGTCGGTCTGGGCGATAACGGTGGCGCCGGCGGCCTTGGCGATGGTGCATGCATCGATCACCTCGGGCGTGTTGCCGGAGTGGCTGCAAGCGATAACCAGGGACTTCTCGCCCAGACGCTTGGGGCGCATGATATCGAACTCGCGAGCGGTATAGGCCTCGCTGGTGAAGGTGGTCGCCTCGCGCTTCAGCAGCTCGTGGGCGGGCAGCAGGTCGATGAGGGAACCGCCGCAGGCAACCCAGAAGACGCTATCGAACCCGCCCTTCTCGGCGATGGCATCGGCGATGAGATCGTGTGCGTTCATTGTTGTGCTTCCTTTCTGTACGGCGGACGATGCCGCCAAGGTTTACTGTACGGCGGACGATGCCGCCAAGGTTTACCGATATGTCGCAGCGTCGGGCATTTTTGCTAGACGCGGGTGCTCATGGTGTTGGTCGATGGTCATGTACGAAGTACCTCCTACACCGGCAGTAGACCGGAGATCATGGTCGCAACCAAGCCGAACAGAACCATGAAGATGAAGAACTTCCAAATGGTCTTCCACCACTGGCCAAAGGAAATCTTTGCGACCGCAAGGCCCGCTACGGTCATTCCGGCGACGGGGCTGATGGTGTTGATAGTCTGGTTTGCGAATTGCAGCGCGGTGACGGCGGCCTCGGGGTTGAGACCCATGAGCTCGGTCAGAGGACCCATGACGGGCATGGTGAGCGCGGCAAGACCCGAGCTGGACGGAACCAGCAGGGAGAGCAGGCCCAAGACGATATACATGAACGTGGTGTAGATGAAGGACGGAGCGCCCGCCAGAAGACCAGCAAGCCAGTTGAGGATGGAGTCGATGATCATGCCGCCCTCGGCGACGACAAGGATACCGCGAGCGATACCGATGATGCAGGCAGCGTAAGCGAAGTCGGCGATGCCGCGGACAAACTCCTCGGCGATGGTCTTCTCGTCCAAACCGCCAAGAATGCCGGCGAGCAGGCCCATTGCCAAAAAGACCATGGAGATCTCATTCATGTACCAGCCCTGGGTGACAAGACCCCAAACGATGATGCCCATGCCAACAGCGAAGTCTATAAGGACCAGCTTGTGACGGAGGGTGAACTCCTCCTCGACGGAAGCATCGGCGACCGAGAACTCGATGCGCTTCTGCTTATCGTCCTCATACGTTATCGAGGACTTGGGATCGAGCTTAACGCGGCGCGCGTAGCGCATGGCCCAGGCAATGCCCACGGCGGTAAAGATAACCCACAAAACGGCGCGGAACCACAGCTGGGGATTGCCCTCGATGCCGATGACGCCCTGCGCGATCAGAACGTTGAAGGGGTCGATGGTGGATGCGCAGTAGCCGAGGTTGGGACCGAGGAAGCAGATGATGAACGCGGTCATGGAATCATAGCCTATGCTCAGCATGATGGGGATGAAGATCGCGTAAAACGGCAGGGCCTCCTCGGACATGCCGAACGTAGAACCGCAGATCGAGAGCAAGACCATGGAGATGGGGATGATCAAGATGTCCTTGTTCTTCAGCTTCTTGATAACGCGGCTCATACCGGCGTTCAGCGCATTGGTCTTGGTGACGATAGCAAACGAGCCGCCGATAAGAAGAACGAATGCAACGACATCTGCCGCGGCCTGGATGCCCTTCGTAGGAGCCTGCAGGACCGCATCGATTCCCTGGCGAAGGTCGACGGTCTCCCCCGTCTCCGGATCGGTATAGACCTTGTCAACTTCCTGATACGTGCCGGCTACGGCCACTTCTCGCTCGCCCGCAGCCGTCTGGATGGTCTCCCGGTCAAACTGACCCGATGGAACAAGCCATGTGAGCACCGCGAAGAAGATGATCAGCATGAACGCGATGGTGTACACATGGGGAAGCTGAAAGCGAAATCTACGCTTGGGCTTCTCCTTGGTAGCGTCTGACATTCCTGTACCTCCCGTGCAATTAATGATGCCTGCCCAATAGCAGCTATCGATAGCAGACGTCTTAGGTTGTTCTATGTATAACCTGCAAGATGGTATACAGTCAAGTAAATTATAGAGTTGTCCTAGGATGTTCTATATACGGTCGCTATCGACCCGCAAGCGAAGCTCGTGAATTCCCTAGATGTCGAAACTGTAGCGCGAGCCCACGTAGAACTGCCTTCCATAACAGAAATGCGCGCCCCGGGCATCCAAGAACCCCACGCTCATATAGAACAGCGGTTCCCCCACCGGCACCTCGAGCTCGCGCGCCTCGTTGATACCCGCGCGCGCAATCTCGAGGCGACAGGGGTCGGACGCCACGGGATACTTGCCCGCGCGCTCCCCCACCACCTCGAAGATGGAGCAATCGGAAAGGTCGAGGTCGTTGAGGAACTCGAAACCGTCCACGGGGTAGTAGTTGTTCTCGAACAAGACGGGCACACCGTCCGCGGTGCGAACGCGCGATACCAACAAGAGGTCCGTCCCCTCGTCCACGCCGAAGAACGATGCCAACTCGTCGTCCGCCGGCACCGCCTTGCGCGCCACCACGCGCGCGCCGGCGCGCATGCCGTTCGCAGCGCACGCTTGGGTAAAGCTCTGGACGTCATCCTTTTGGTGCACCTTGCGAATCATCTTGGTGGCGGTCACAAAGGTGCCGCGCCCCTGCCTCTTGGTGAGGTAGCCCTCGCCAGCCAGCTCCTCGATAGCGCGACGGACCGTAACCCTGCCCACGCCATACATCTTGGACAGCTCGAACTCGGTGGGGATCTGCGAGTCGATGGGATATGTTCCGTGCTCGATATCGCTTTTAATCAAATCGAGCACCTGCTGGTACAACGGGGCAGAAGAACCCCCATCCAATTGCGCGCCCATTAGAAAACGCAGTCCCCTTCTCATCGGCATGGATACCGTATCGTCCATCTTACCGCACTCGCCGCAAAACGGCCGGGCGCATGCGCGCCGCACGCGGACGCGAAGACGGGATACCCGGTCACCATCGCCCCGCATGGCCGCAGCGCTGAAAAAGCCCTTGCTCCGCAGCCGGAGCAAGGGCGATGCACTACCCGTCGTGTACCCGCGCATGCGGATGCACGGATCAGCCGATGTTCAGGATATCCGGAATCTGGTCGATGATGGCGTCCGCCCTATCCTGCGAGAATCCGAAGCGCTCCTCGCGCTTTGCGAACACCGTGAGGCCCGCCGCCTTGCCCGCGGCGATGCCGGGCACGGAATCCTCGATGCAGCAGCACTCAGACGCATCGAGCCCGAGCTTCTCGATGGCATAGAGATAGATGGCGGGGTTGGGCTTGCTTTCATAGAAGTCCTTTCCGCTTACGATCAGCTCGAACCTATCAGACAGGTCGCACGCCTCGAGGACGGCCAGGATGCTCTCCATAGGCGAGGACGAGGCCAGCGCGACGCGAACGCCGCGCGAGCGCAATTCATCGATGGTCTCGGCGACGCCGGGGTTCAGAATCGCCGTGTAGTCGCAGGGGCGCAGCGCCGACCAGGTCCTGAACGTCATCTCCGCCGCCTCCGGGGTGAGCTCGCGGCCCGCGCGGGACCACCAGTCGGCAAGCACGCGCTGAAAGGTTTGGTGGGACTGCCCCACCAATTCGAGAATCTCGCGATCAGAGACATCAAGTCCCATCTCAGCCACGAATGCGCGCTCCTCGCGCTGGTAAAACGCCTCGGTGTCGACGATCACGCCGTCCATATCAAAGATTACAGCCTTATAGGGAAACGTCTTGTCAGCCATCGCCATCCATCCTCCGTATTCGTCAAACAGGTATCGCCGCTATGCCAGGAGCTCTTCGAGAGCGTCCGCGATACCGTCTTCGTTGTTGGTGCCGCAAACCAGATCCGCCACGCTCTTGAGCTCATCGATGGCGTTGCCCATGGCGACGCCCACGCCGGCGAGCTCGATCATGGCTCGATCGTTCTGGCCGTCGCCGAACGCCGCCATCTCCCCGGGATCGATACCGCAGCGCGGCAAGGCGAACGAGAGCGCACGGCCCTTGTCGATACCCTGGTCGGTGAACTCAAAATACCACTCGGCCGTGAACATGCAGCTCAGGCGATCGCTAAAGGGAGCCGACATCTCCCGGTAGTGCTCCTGCAGATACTCGCCCGTACCGGCAGTGAGGATCTTGTTCTGGGGGACCGTACACCATTCCGCCAGGTCGCGCACCTCATGCAGACGCAGATCGCAGGCATCGCGCTCGTACTTGATGATGTTCTTGGGCGCGCCGCCGCTGTAGACGGTGCAGTTGTACGCATCCTCGATGTAGAGTCGGTCGCCGTCCACCAGCATGGGGATGACGTCGAACTTCTTCATATGGACCAGGACCTCGCGAGCAAGCTCGACGGAGATCGCCTGATCATAGAGAACCTCGCCCGTACCGGCATCGCGAACCTGCGCGCCGTTGAACGCGACCAGCAAACCATTGTGACGGTCGAGCTCGAGCTCGTGCGCAAGCGCGCGCAGGCCGTGCACGGGGCGACCGGAAGAGAGGATGAGCTTGATGCCCGCTTCCTGCGCGTCCATCAGCGCCCGCTTGGTGCGCGGCGTGATGACCTTTTGATCGTTCGTGAGCGTTCCATCAATATCGAGCGCGATCGCGCGAATAGCCATAGATGCTTCCCTTCTCCCCCATTTGACGCTTCAACAGCGTTCACGGCTGCCATTATATGGGACGAGAAGCCCCCGTGCACGGACAGACGCGCAACCTGGAACCAAATCCAGCATCCCGATAGGACCCACGATAAAAGAGGACGCCGCCCCGATGAGACGGGCGGCGTCCCCTGCGCTTGCATAGGCGCGCACGGCTTGAAGCGCGCGGTCCCTTAGCGACGGTTCGCGCGGTAGAACTCGATGAGCGCCTTGGTGGACGCATCCTGGCTGCTCAGCGCCTCGTCATCATGGAACGCCGGGGTGATCTGCTTGGCCAGCTGCTTGCCGAGCTCGACGCCCCACTGATCGTAGGAGTCGATGCCCCACACGACGCCCTCGACGAAGGTGATGTGCTCGTAGAGCGCGATGAGGGAGCCCAGCGCCTCGGGCGTAAGGTCGACGCCGAAGATGGACGTTGTGGGGCGGTTGCCCTCGAAGACGCGAGCGGGAACCATCCACTCGGCCGTGCCCTCGGCGCGGACCTCGTCGGCGGTCTTGCCGAAGGCGAGCGCCTTGGTCTGGGCGAGGAAGTTGCCCAAGAAGAGCTCATGGACGTCCTGGCCGTTGTCGCACACCGGGTTGGGCGTGTTGGCGAAGGCGATGAAGTCGGCGGGGACCATGCGGGTGCCCTGATGGATCAGCTGGTAGAAAGCGTGCTGGCCGTTGGTGCCCGGCTCGCCCCAGAAGATCTCGCCCGTGGCGGTAGTGATGGGGCTGCCGTCCCAGCGGACGTGCTTGCCGTTGGACTCCATGGTGAGCTGCTGCAGATAGGCCGGGAAGCGATGCAGGTACTGGTTATAGGGCAGCACGGCATGGCTCTCGGCGCCGAAGAAGTTCACGTACCAGACGTTGAGCAGGCCCATGAGCGCGACGACGTTCTCCTCGAGCGGAGTCTCGGCGAACGCGCGGTCGATGGCATGGAAGCCCTCGAGGAAGGCCTGGAAGCGCTCGGGGCCGAGCGCGACGATGAGGGAGAGGCCCACGGCGGAGTCGACGGAGTAGCGGCCGCCCACCCAGTTCCAGAAACCGAAGGCGTTCTCAGGGTCGATGCCGAAGTCGGCCACCAGGTCGAGCGCGGTGGAAACGGCCACGAAATGACGGCGGATCGCCTCGGCGTCCTGCTCGGACGTGCCGTCGATGGCGCCCGCGGCGCGCAGGCTCTCGAGCATCCACGTCTTGGCCTCGCGAGCGTTGGTGAGGGTCTCGAGCGTGGTGAAGGTCTTGGAGACGACGATCACCAGCGTGGTCTCGGGATCGAGGCCGCGAACCTTCTCGGCCATGTCGTTCGGGTCGATGTTGGAGACGTAGGTGCAGTCGATGCCGGCGTCGGCATAGGGCTTCAGGGCCTCGTAAACCATGACGGGGCCGAGGTCGGACCCGCCGATGCCGATGGACAGCACGTGCTCGATGCGCTTGCCGGACACGCCCTTCCACTCGCCGGAGCGCACGCGCTCGGCGAAGGCGTACATGCGGTCGAGGACCTCGTGCACGTCGGCGACGACGTCCTGGCCGTCGACGACGAGCGCCCCCGCCTCGGATGCGGGGCGGCGCAGCGCCGTATGCAGGACGGCGCGGTCCTCGGTGGTGTTGATGTGCTCTCCGGCGAACATGGCGTCGCGGCGCTCCTCGATATGGAGCTCGCGCGCGAGATCGACCAGCAGCTTGACGGTCTCGTCGGTCACCAGGTTCTTGGAGAGGTCGAAGTGCAGGCCCGCCACATCGAAGCTGAGCTTCGAGACGCGCTCGGGATCTGCCGCGAACCAATCCTTCAGGCTGATGCCGTTCGCGACGAGCTCGTCGTGGTGCTTCTGAAGCGCTGCCCACGCGGGGGTCTGGGTGGCATCGATGGGTGCGGAAACGGTTGTCATATGCTTCCTCCTTGACATAGACGCGACGGACGGCGCAGCATGGCGCGCCCGGCCGGACGGCCCTTCCCTATGAGCCGAGATGTCCGGCACGCTCATTGTATCGCGAATCGACCCGCCTGGGCTCCCCTAAGAAAACCGGCGCGGCCAGGCGCGTGTACGCCGCCAGCCAGATGAGGGAGGCGCAAAAGCCGCCGATGACGTCGGACGCATAGTGCACCCCCAGGTAGACGCGGCTCACGCCGATCATGAGGATGATGAACGAGAAGCCCGCCGTGAGCAGCAGGCGCTGTCCGCGGTCGCTTTCATAGCGCCACACCATCCAGACGATGAGGCCGAAGAAGGCCATGGCCGCCATGGAGTGGCCCGAGGGGAAGCTGAAGCCCGTCTCGGCGGCGAGGCGGAAGCCCTCGGGGCGAGGCCGCTGCACGATCTCCTTGAGCAGCAGGTTGAGCAGGACCGCCAGCACCAGGTTCACGGTGCAGAACCATCCCGGGCGCCTACCCGGGGCGAAGGCGGCGATTACGAGCAGCATGCCCACCAGGACCATGGGCGTCGCCAGAGCGGAGAAGGCCTCCATGACGGGGGTGAGCCAATCGGCGCGCAGGTTCTCGACGATGGCCCAATACGCCAGCGCGTCGATGCGCATCGCCTCCCCCGCCAGCACCGACCGCAGGAGGAGCAGGAAGACCGCGAGGCACGCCAGCACCAGGAGCAGGCGCCGGTTCGACCGCACCGAGTCCATCAGGCGGCGCGGTGCGGCGCGGCGCTCCTCGGGTGCCAGCGGCGAGCGCTCGTCGAAACTCTCCACAAAAATCCTCTCCCTTCAGCCAGGTGCACGTAGAGGGCATTGTACCCGGCTGCAGCCGAAACCCGTCGCGCGCGCACCCTTTGACGCCGTCTCCACGAGGGTCTACTATCGAACAGAAGTTCTAGAAACATATGTTCGTACGGAGGGGCCATGGCTCGTGCGCAACGCACCTACATCTGCATCGACCTGAAGACGTTCTACGCGAGCGTGGAATGCGCCGACCGCGGCCGCGACCCCTTCACGACGAACCTCGTGGTAGCCGATCCGGACCGCGGGCCCTCGACCATCTGCCTGGCCATCACGCCCGCCATGAAGAAGCTCGGCATACGCAACCGGTGTCGCATCTTCGAGATACCGGCCGGTATCGACTACATCATGGCAAAGCCGCGCATGCGTCACTACATGGAGGTATCCGCCAAGATCTACGGCATCTACCTCGAATTCGTCAGCCCCGAGGACGTGCACGTCTACTCGATCGACGAGTGCTTCATCGACGCGACGCCCTATCTCGCCCTCTACGGCCTCACGCCTCGCGGCTTCGCGCGACGGCTGATGGACGCCGTGCGCGCCCGCACGGGCATCTGCGCCACGGCGGGCATCGGGCCCAACCTGTTCCTGGCGAAGGTGGCGCTCGACATCACGGCCAAGCACGTGCCGGACGGCATCGGCGTCCTGGACGAAGAGGCCTTCCGCCGGCTCATCTGGCCGCATCGCCCCATCACCGACATCTGGGGCATCGGCCCCGGCATCGCCGCGCGCCTGGAGAAATACAACGTATTCGACCTCATGGGCGTGGCGGCGCTGGACGAGGACATCCTCTACCGCGAGCTCGGCGTGAACGCCGAGTACCTCATCGACCACGCGCACGGCCGGGAGCCCTGCACCATCGCGGACATCCACGCCTATCGGCCCGCCGCCACGTCGCTCAGCAACGGGCAGGTGCTCGCACGCGACTACAGCTTCGCCGAAGCGCGCACCGTCCTGCGCGAGATGGTCGACGTCTCGGCGCTCGACCTGGTCGACCGCCGCGCCGTGTGCGACCGCATATCGCTCTACGTGGGCTACGGGCGCGGCGCGGCCCCGAACGACGCGCTGCCCGCCCGGTGTGCGGACCGCGGCGGCCGCAGCGCCCTCGACGACACCCTCGTCCTCGACGAGCGCGCCCCCGCGCAGCCGGGCGCCCTCTTCACCGGCGAGCACGGAACGAGGCGGCTGCCCGGGCAAGGGGGCTACGCCCATGCGGGAGGCCAGCGCAAGATCGGCGAGCAGACCAATTCCTTCAAGCACCTCATGCGCCATTTCGACGCGCTGTTCCGCGAGACGGTCGACCCGAGCCGCGCCATACGCCGCATCAACATCGGGTTGGGCAACCTCATTCCCGAGGAGATGGCCTCCTACGACCTGTTCTGCGACATCGAGGCGGAACAGCAGGAACGGAGGCTCCAGCGAACGGTGCTCGACGTCAAGCAGCGCTACGGCAAGAACTCGCTGCTCAAGGGAACGAATTTCAAGCGCGGCGCCACCGGGCGCGAGCGCAACGACCAAGTGGGGGGACACCATGCCTAGACATCAGCGACCGACGGGCACCACGCAGGCGGGCCGCAAGCGGGCCGACCGCGCGGCGCAGTTCATGCCCTTCGCCGCGCTCACCGGCTACTACCAGCTCGCACGCGAGCAGGAGCGCGTCATAGAGCCCCGGCACGAGCTCACCGAGGAGGAGGCGGAGGCGCTCTCCCGCCAGCTCATGCAGTTGAAGAAGGGCGACCTGGTGCGGGTGACCTACTACGACTGGGACGGCTACATCACGCGCACCGACATCGTCGCCGGCATCGAGGTCGCCTATCGCAAGCTACGCCTCGCGCATGCCGTGGTGGCGCTCGACGATATCCGGAACATCGAGCGCACCGGGCAATCGAGCGCGGAACGTCCGCGGTGACGCATGCGAGCGCCCGCCAATCGGGTATCGTAGGTGCGAGGTCAACCACTTGCTGACGAGGAGCGCGACATGAACGACTTCACCTTCTACTCCCCTACCAAATTCATCTTCGGGCGCGGCGTCACCGATGCCGTCGGACGCGATCTCGCCGCGGCGGGCTACCGGCGCGCCCTGCTGGTCTACGGAGAGGGCTCGGTCAAGCGAACCGGCACCCTGGACCGCGTCAAGAACTCGCTCGCCGACGCCGGCATCGCCTTCGTCGAGCTGGGCGGCGTTCGCCCCAACCCCGAGATCGGCCTCGTGCGCGCCGGCATCGAGATGGCGCGCGCGGAAGGCGTCGATCTCGTGCTTCCCGTGGGCGGGGGCTCGGCGATCGACTGCGCGAAGGCGATATCCCTCGGTGCGGTCTACGACGGCGACGTGTGGGACTTCTTCCGCAAGCGCGCGACCCCCGAGGCGCGCCTGCCGCTCGCCTGCGTCCTCACCATCCCCGCATCGGGATCGGAGGGTTCGAACTCATGCGTGATCAGCAACGACGCCGAGCACCTGAAGTGCGGCTTGAACACCGACCTCAACCGACCCGTCATCGCGTTCATGGACCCCGAGCTCACCTTCACGCTTCCCGCCTACCAGACGGCGGCGGGCGTCACCGACATGATCGCCCATATCATGGAGCGCTTCTTCTCGGGCGAGCCCGCCGTCGGCGTGACCGACAACATCGCCTGCGGGCTCATCCGCGCGGCGATGAACGCCGCGGGCCGCGTGATGGAGGACCCCGAGGACTACGACGCGCGCGCCGAGCTGATGTGGATCGGGTCCCTGGCGCACAACGGGCTGGCGGGCTGCGGCCTCGGCATTCCGGGCAAGCGCGACGGCGATTGGACCTGCCACGGCCTTGAGCACGAGCTCTCGGCATACGACACCTCGATCACCCACGGCGCGGGCCTGGCGGTGATCTTCCCCGCCTGGATGCGCGCTGTTTGGACCGAGCACCCCGAGCGCTTCCTGGAATTCGGCAAGCAGGTGTTCGGCATCGAGCCCGTCGACCCCGAGGAGGACGGCATCGACATCGAGCCCGAGCTCGCCGTAGGCTACGCCGTCGAGGCGACGATCGACGAGCTGCAGGAGTTCTTCGTGTCCCTGGGCATGCCCGCGTCGCTCGGCGAGCTCGGGCTCACCGAGGAGGGCATCGAGTCGATGATGCCCGGCCTGAGGATCAACCGCGGCGAGCGATTCGGCAGCTTCAAGAGCCTCACCCTCGACGACGCACGCGAGATCTACCGCAGCGCCCTGCAGCGCGCGTTCGCCGTGGCGGCGCCGCGAGCGGGCCGGCCGGACCCCATCTGCGACGGGGCCAGGTCTCAAGGCAGGGCCGGCCGCAGATGGAACGCAGGGGCGGCGGCGCGAAGCTAATGGAGCCCGCACCAGCCGTCGTGCTCGACAACGGTCAAGGGGACGCCGAAAAGACCGCTCATGACGTCGCTGGTGAGCAGCTCCTCCTTCGGTCCGTCAGCGTAGACCACCGCATCCTTGATGAGGACGACGCGCCCGATCTCGGGAACGATGTCCTCGGGATAGTGGGTGACCAAGATGATGGAGCGCCCTTCGGCGGCCAGGGCGCTCATCGTCTTGCGGAGATGATACATACCCTGCGGGTCCAAACCCGTGCACGGCTCGTCGAAGACCAGGACCTGCGGATCTCGGACGAGCTCGCGCGCCACGAGGACGCGGCGCGCCTGCCCGGTCGAGAGGGTCATGATGTCGCGGGCGGCGAGGTCGGCGATGCCCAAACGGCCGAGCGCGTCGAGCGCCCGGCCCTTGACCGAGGCGTCGATGCGCGTCCTCATGGGAAGCCCGAGTGTGCCGTACACGCCGCCCATCACGATCTCGACCACCGGCAGGTGCACGCGGACCTGGTCGTGCATCGTGGCGCTCACGATGCCCAGCGAGGAGCGGATGTCCTCGAGCAGGGGCCTCGCCTCGCCCCGAAACCGCACGGGGGGCTCGTCGCGATACAGCGGGAACACCTCGCGCGTGAGCAGCTGGACGAACGTCGACTTTCCCGCGCCGTTCGGGCCCAGCAAGGCCATATGCTCCCCCTCGGCCAACGCGAAGTCCTCCACATTCAGAATGGTCTTGCCGGCTCGGACGACCTGGGCGTCATGGATGCTGAACAAGGGCTGCCGCGCACCCGGTCGGCACCCCTGCGCCCCATCGACTTGTTTCAACATGGCATCCTCCCTGGACCTCCCCCGAGAACGATCGCTTCGTCTGCTATCCTACCTCCTAACGTTTACGGCACCACACCGCGCGAAAAGAGTTAACCATGTGCGAGATGCTCACCCTCGAGGCGTTCGAAGAGGCCTCGATCAAGGTCAAGGAAGTCACCCAGGAGACCAAGCTCGTCGAAAGCCCCTACCTGTCGGGGGCGACGGGGAACCGGGTATGGCTCAAGCCCGAGAACATGCAGCGCACCGGTGCCTACAAGGTGCGCGGCGCCTACTATAAGATCTCCACGCTCTCGCCCGAGGAGCTCTCGCGCGGCATCATCACCGCGAGCGCGGGCAACCACGCCCAAGGGGTGGCCTTCGCCGCGACGCGCGCAGGCGCGAAGGCGACCGTCGTGATGCCCACCACCACGCCCCTCATCAAGGTCGAGCGCACGAAGGATTACGGCGCCGAGGTCATCCTGCACGGCGACGTCTACGATGAGGCCTGCGCGCACGCCATGCAGCTCGCGCAAGACGAGGGCTACACCTTCATCCACCCCTTCAACGACCCCGTCGTCGCCACCGGGCAGGGCACCATCGCCATGGAGATCGTGCAGGAGCTGCCCCTCGTCGACACCATCCTCGTGCCCATCGGGGGCGGCGGCCTGTCCTGCGGCGTCGCCACCTTCGCAAAGCTCTACAACCCCAAGATCCGCGTCATCGGCGTCGAGCCCGCTGGAGCCGCCTGCATGAAGGCGTCGGTCGAAGCGGGCCGCGTGGTCAAGCTTCCCTCCGCCAGCACCATCGCCGACGGCACGGCCGTCCTCGAACCCGGCGACCTGGTCTACCCCTACGTACGCGATAACCTGGACGACATCATCACGGTGGAGGACGAGGAGCTCATCGTCGCCTTCCTCGACATGGTCGAGAACCACAAGATGATCGTCGAGAACTCCGGCCTGCTCACGGTGGCGGCGCTCAAGCACCTGCCCGCCGAGAACAAGCGCGTCGTCTCCATCCTCTCCGGCGGCAATATGGACGTCATCACGATGTCGTCCGTAGTGCAGCACGGGCTCATCCAGCGCGGGCGCATCTTCACCGTATCCGTCCTGCTCCCCGACCGCCCCGGAATGCTGTTGAGCGTCGCCGGTATCATCGCCAAGGAGAACGGCAACGTCATCAAGCTCGAGCACAACCAGTTCGTGAGCACCAACCGCAACGCCGCGGTCGAGTTGCGCGTTACGGTGGAGGCGTTCGGCGAGGACCATAAGGCCCAGATCGTCGCCGCGCTCCAAAACGGCGGGTTCGAACCGTCCATCGTCCAAACCTCGCTGTAGCGACGTCCCGCGTGGACGCTTCGGCAAAGTACAGTATTATTCGGTAAGCGGATACTTTGTTACAGCAAAGTATCCGCTTGCTTTTTCAATTGCACCCTGTTCGAGCGTTCCGTATAGTGTGCTCCACTGAGCAAATGCGAGGACAGGGCGAGTAAGCGCCGCATCCATCCCACAGCAAGCGGGCAGCACATGAGAACCCGTGGTGGACGGCGAAGAAGAGTCCCTCGAGCAGTCTTGGCAACGCTCGCGCGAGCACGGCCACCCCCGGGCGAACCGCGAGCAAGTACCCTCGACCGGCAGCCACCGTCATCGGCATCGAACGACGAAGCGTCCACGTCCCGGCATTTCTCTCATGGCACCAACCGCGCGCATGCGCATGAGAGTGAGGACACGCAGATGCAGCTGAGAAGCGATGCTATAAAGAAGGGGCTTGCCCGTGCGCCGCACCGCAGCCTGCTCAAAGCCGACGGATTGACGGACGAGGAGCTCGAACGCCCGCTCATCGCCGTCGTCTCATCCCAAAACGAGGTCATTCCCGGCCACATCCACCTGCAGCAGATCGCCGACGCCGTCAAAGCGGGCGTGCGCATGGCCGGCGGTACGCCCCTGCAGGTGAACACCATCGGCGTGTGCGACGGCATCGCCATGAACCACGAGGGCATGCACTACTCCCTCACCAGCCGCGAGGTCATCGCCGACTCGGTCGAGTGCGCCGTCCAAGGCCATCGATTCGACGCCATGGTCCTGATCCCCAGCTGCGACAAGATCGTCCCCGGCATGCTCATCGCCGCATGCCGGCTGAATATCCCCACCATCCTCGTATCAGGCGGCCCCATGCTCGCCGGGCGCGGTCGCTGCGGGGAGCAAACCGACCTCAACACCCTGTTCGACGCCGTGGGCAAGGTCACCGCCGGCACCATGACGCGGGAGGAGTGCCATTGGCTCGAGGAGACCGCCTGCCCCACCTGCGGCAGCTGCTCGGGCATGTTCACGGCGAACTCGATCTGCTGCCTCTCCGAGGCGCTCGGCATCGCGCTGCCCGGCAACGGCACCGTTCCCGCCGTGTACTCGGAGCGCATCCGCCTGGCGAAGCGCGCGGGGATGAAGATCATGGAGCTGCTCAAGCAGGGCACGACGGCGCGCGACCTCATCAGCGAGGCGTCCATCCACAACGGCATGGCGCTCGACATGGCCTTCGGCGGATCGACCAACACCATGCTCCACCTCACCGCGATCGCGCATGCCGCCGGCTGCCCGGTGACCATGGATGACTGGGACCGCGTCTCGGCCGCCACGCCCAACATCGTTCGCATCGCGCCCGCCGGACCGCTGCACATCCAGGATCTCAACGACGTCGGCGGCGTGCCCGCCATCATGCACGAGCTCTGGGACGCGGGCGTCCTCGACCGCGATGCACGGACGTGCATGGGGCCGCTCGAGGAGATCGTGGGCGCCTATCCGCATGCAGACGGCACCGTGGTGCGTCGTCACACCGACCCCTATTCGCCCGACGGCGGCCTCAAGGTGATGCGCGGCAACCTCGCACCGGATTGCGGCGTGGTCAAGAAGAGCGCCGTCGCGCCCGATATGCACCGCCATCAGGGGCCCGCCCGCGTCTTCGAGAGCGAGGAGGACGCCTGCGAGGCCATCTTCGGCGGCAAGATCGTCCCCGGGGACGTGGTCGTCATCCGCTACGAGGGTCCCGCCGGCGGCCCGGGCATGCGCGAGATGCTCACGCCGACGAGCGCCATCTGCGGCATGGGGCTCGACAAGTCCTGCGCCCTCATCACCGACGGACGCTTCTCCGGCGCCACGAAGGGCCCCGCGATCGGACACGTGAGCCCGGAGGCCGCGGCGGGCGGCCCGATCGCGCTGGTGGAAGACGGCGACATCATCACCATCGATATCGATGCCGGCACCCTCGTCCTCGAGGTCGACGACGCCGAGCTTGATCGCCGCCGCGCCGCCTGGCAACCGCCGGCGCCCAAGTATACCGAGGGCGTGCTCTCACGCTATGCCAAATTGGTCACCAGCGCAGACAAGGGGGCGTATCTCTCATGACGAACCTCGACGAAAAGCTCGCCCGGCGACAGCGCGCCATCGAGGGCAGGCCCTTCGGCCCCGGCAGCGCGACCGAGCACGAGGGCAAGACCATGACCGGAGCCCAGGCCATCATCGCGAGCCTCGAGGCCGAAGGGGTGGACACGATCTTCGGCTACCCGGGCGGCCAGGCCATCAAGATCTACGATGCCCTGTACGACTCGAAGAAGATCCGCCACGTGCTCGCGCGACACGAGCAGGGCGCGACGCATATGGCCGACGGATACGCCCGTGCCACGGGCAAGGTGGGCGTGGTCCTGGTGACGAGCGGTCCGGGCGCGACCAACACCGTGACCGGCATCGCGACGGCCTTCATGGACTCCGTCCCCCTCGTCGTGATCACGGGCCAGGTCACACGCGGCGTCATCGGCACCGACGCCTTCCAGGAATCCGATATCGTGGGCATCACCATGCCCGTGGTCAAGCACAGCTTCCTGCTCCAATCGTGCGACGACCTGACGCGCACCTTCCGCGAGGCGTTCTACATCGCCTCCACGGGGCGCCCCGGCCCGGTGCTCATCGACATCCCCAGTGATCTCTCGGGTTCCGAGATGGTGTTCCATTACCCGGATTCCGTGAACATCCCGAGCTACAGGCCGACGTACAAGGGCAACGCCAAGCAGGTGCGCCAGGCCGCGGGGCTCATCGAGCGGGCCCGTCGACCGCTCATCTACGCCGGCGGCGGCATCGTCTCGAGCCACGCATGCGCCGAGCTGACGCAGCTCGCCGAGCTCATGCGCATCCCGGTGGTCACCTCCCTCATGGGCAAGGGCGCCATGCGATGCTCCAACCCCCTCAACCTGGGTCCCGTCGGCATGCACGGCTCCAAGTACGCCAACATGGCCGTGACCGAATGCGATCTGCTCATCGCCGTCGGCGCGCGCTTCTCCGACCGCGTCACGGGCAAGGTCTCCGAATTCGCCCCGCACGCCAAGATCATCCACATCGATATCGATCCGGCGGAGATCGGCAAGATCATCGACCCCGCCGTCCCCATCGTGGGCGACGCCAAGGTCGTCCTGGGAGCGCTCTACGAGCGTCTCGTCAAGGACGGAGCCGAGGCGAACGACCGCGAATGGGAGCAGACCGTGTTCTCCTGGCGCGACCGCTGGCCGTTCTACGCTGCGGACTTCGCCGACTACCCGGATAAGATCGCACCCGAGATCATGCTCTCGAAGCTGTCCGACAAACTCGATCCCGAAGCTTCGATCGTCACCACCGAAGTGGGCCAGCATCAGATGTGGGCGCACCAGAACATCCATCGCGAGCACGCGCGCACCTTCATCTCATCCGGCGGCCTGGGAACCATGGGCTTCGGTTTCCCCGCGGCCATCGGGGCCAAGATGGGGTGTCCGGACAACGAGGTCGTCTGCATCGCCGGAGACGGATCATTCCAGATGAACTCCCAGGAGATGGCGACCGCTGCCATCAACAACGTGCCCGTCAAGGTCATCATCGTCGACAACCGCGCGCTCGGCATGGTGCATCAGTGGCAGAGCCTCTTCTACGACCGGCGCTTCTCCTTCACCGAGCTGGACGCCAATCCCGATTTCGTCAAGCTCGCCGACGCTTACGGCTGGCAGGCGATGCGTATCGACCAGCCCGACCAGGTCGACGACGCACTCGACACCATGCTCGCCGCCACGGGCCCGTTCCTGCTCGACGTCGTCATCCCCATGGAGCAGACGGTCTACCCCATGGTCGCTCCCGGCGCGGCGCTCGACGACATCATCGGCGCGCTCGACGTTACCCTGGGCGGCGTCCGCGTAAGCGAGAAGGGCTTCGGCTCGGCGCCCTCCCCCTTCGACACCAAGGAGGCGTAGCACCATGATCCACATCCTCTCCGTACTCGTCGAAAACAAGAGCGGCGTGCTGTCCCGCGTCACGGGCATGATCAGCCGGCGCGGCTTCAATATCGAATCGCTGACCGTCGCCCCGACCGAAGATGAGACGCTCTCCCGCATGACCATCATCGTGGAGGCCGACGAGGTGGGTTTCGAGCAGATCACCAAGCAGCTGCACAAGCTCGTCTCGGTCTACAAGATCTCCGACCTCACGCACTCCGACGCCATCGAGCGCGAGCTCGTCCTCTTCAAGGTGCAGGCACCGCCCGAGCGACGCCACGAGGTCATCGAGATCGCGGGGATCTTCCGCGCCAACGTGGTCGACGTGGGCAAGAACACCCTCACCGTCGAGGCCACCGGAACCGCGAGCAAGCTCGATGCGATGGAAGACCTCTTCCGCAGCTACGGCATCAAGCAACTCACCCGCACCGGCAAGATCGCGATGTCGCGCGGAGCGCACGACCAGTAAGCGCTCTCGCCCGGGCAATCGGGTCCTCCGCGGATTTCACTCCGGATCCGCAGGGGATCCGCACGGTCCCCGAACCCCACCCAACCGTCTCACCAAGCGCCTGAGCGCTTATGGGAAATAGGCTTCATGCAAGCCGCGCACGCACCCTACCAGCAGTCATCTATGTAAGGAGAACAAGGAAATGGCAGTTACCGTCTATTATGACCAGGATTGCAAGCCCGAGGTCATCCAGGGCAAGAAGATCGCCATCATCGGCTACGGATCCCAAGGCCACGCGCATGCGCTCAACCTCATGGACTCCGGCTGCGATGTGCGCGTCGGACTGCGCGAGGGCTCCTCGTCCGCCCAGAAGGCGGCCGAAGCCGGCCTCAAGGTCATGGGCATGGCGGAGGCGGCGGCAGAGGCCGACGTCATCATGGTCCTCACCCCCGACGAGACCCAGCCCAAGGTCTACGAGGAGTTCATCGCCCCCAACCTCAAGGCCGGCGATACCCTGGCCTTCGCCCATGGCTTCAACATCCACTACGGCTACATCAAGGCGCCCAAGGACGTCAACGTCATCATGTGCGCCCCAAAGGGCCCCGGCCACATCGTGCGCCGTCAGTTCATCGAGGGCTCCGGCGTGCCGGACCTGGCCTGCGTGGCCCAAGACGCCACCGGCGACGCCTGGGACATCGCCCTGGCATATTGCTGGGGTGTTGGCGGCGGCCGCTCCGGCATCCTCAAGGCCACCTTCGCCCAGGAGACCGAAGAGGACCTCTTCGGCGAGCAGGCGGTTCTGTGCGGCGGCCTCGTCGAGCTGGTCAAGGCGGGCTTCGAGACCCTTACCGAGGCCGGCTACCCCGAGGAACTCGCCTACTTCGAGTGCTATCACGAGATGAAGATGATCGTCGATCTCATGTACGAGAGCGGCATCCACTTCATGAACTACTCCATCTCCAACACCGCCGAATACGGCGAGTACTACGCCGGTCCCAAAGTGATCAACGAGGAGAGCCGCGCGGCGATGAAGCAGATCCTCGCCCGCATCCAGGACGGCAGCTTCGCCCAGGAGTTCGTGGACGATTGCAATAACGACCACAAGTGGCTCCTGGAGCAGCGCGAGGCGATCAACTCGCACCCCATCGAGACCACGGGCGAGAAGATCCGCTCCATGTTCAGCTGGATCAAGAAGTAGCGCATCATCCTGCAACGCGTCGCACACAAGAGCCCCCGTGCCCGGAATCCAACCAGCGGACCCGAGCACGGGGGCTTCCCCATACCTCAATGAAAGCAACCCGGTCCCCGCCTGCGATGCGCTCCTCAACCTCAACGAAATAGGAAGGAGCGCCGAGGTCGGGGACCGGGTTTACGCTGCAAGACGACGGCGAGATCAGGCGATGTGCCCCAGGAAGTCCTTCGTCCGATCCGAGGACGGATGGTCGAAGACCTCCTCCGGCGTGCCCTGCTCCACGATCACGCCGCCGTCCATGAACACGACGCGGTCGGCTACGTCGCGGGCGAACTGCATCTCATGCGTCACCACGATCATCGTCATGCCGCCGCGCGCCAGGTCGCGCATGACCGCCAGCACGTCGCGCACCAGCTCCGGATCGAGCGCCGACGTCGCCTCATCGAACAGCATCACATGGGGATTCATGGCGAGGGCGCGCGCGATGGCGACGCGCTGCTGCTGGCCGCCGGAAAGCTGGCTCGGCATGAAATCGACGCGATCCGCCAGGCCCACCTTGGCGAGTTCCCGCTCGGCGACGGCCGCCGCCTCCTCGCGCGAGCGCTTGAGGACCTTCTCCTGCGCGATCATGACGTTCTTCTTCGCAGACATGTTGGGGAAAAGGTTGAACTGCTGGAACACCATGCCCAGATGCGCGCGCACCTTGTTCAGGTCCACGCCGTGCTTGGTGATATCCTGCCCCTCGAAGAAAATGGAGCCGGCGGTTGGAGTCTCCAACATGTTCACGCAGCGCAGCATAGTCGATTTACCCGAACCCGACGGACCCAGCACCACCACGACCTCGCCGCGATGAACGTCGAGGTCGATGTTTCGCAGCACGACGTTCTCGCCATAGCTCTTCTGCAGGCCGCGGATGCTCACCACGACCTCGTTCTTGGTTGCTTCGCTCATCTTGCATTCCCCCTACAGTCCAGCGATATGGTCGGGCGGCGTCGGGACGACGGTACCCGCGCTCTTCAACGGCTTCTTAGCGGCGGGCCCGGCGTTCGTGCCCGCCGTCGAGCCCATCAGGCGGGCCTCCAGCATGCTGACGACGCGCGCGAGCGGCAGCGTGACCACCAGGTAGAACAGGGCGGCGACGACATAGGGCGTGATCGAGCCGGTCGTGGCGACGATCGTCTTCGCGTACATCACGATCTCCATGACGCCCACGGCGGCCAGCAGCGACGTATCCTTATACAGCAAGATGAACTCGCTGGTCAGCGTGGGAATGACGTTGCGGAACGTCTGCGGGACGATGATGTAGGCCATGGTTTGCACCGCGTTCATGCCCAGCGAGCGCGCAGCCTCGGTCTGGCCCTTCGGGATGGATTGGATGCCCGCGCGGAAGATCTCGCAGAGATAGGCTGCGGAATTCATCGCCATCACGATGACGCCGAGGGTGTAGTTATCGATGTTGACGCCCGCGAGCGGCAGTCCGAAGAAGGCGATATAGATCTGCAGGAAGGCAGGCGTGCCGCGAATGAGGTTCACGTAGACGCCGGCGATCGCGCGCAGGATCCGCGACTTCGAGATGCGCATGAGGGCGAACATGAAGCCGAACGGGATGGCGACCGGGAACGCGACCAGAACGATCGCGAGCGACATCAAGAAGCCTCCGAAGATGATGGGCAGGCTGCTTACGATGAGGACCGGGTTGAAGAACAGGCGGAGGAAGGTATTGGAATTCCACGCCTGAACCCAAGCCTGGTCCTCCAAGAAGCTCTTAAACTGGTCGAAGGGGGTCACGCCTTTGACGGTGACGGCGGGGATGCCCTCGATGTCGCGCTCGGAGCCGTCGGCGAGCGTGTAGGCGCCGGTGCACTGCATCTCTCCGCCCGCCGCCGGGAACACCACGCCGTAGAGCTCGAGGCGGAAAAAGCGCCCGGCAGGCGCCGCCTCGGGAAAGGCGAGACGCAGGGCCTCCCCGTCCGCCTCGATCTTCGGCTTGATGAACTCGCGGTCCATCAGGTCCTCCCCCGAGAGCATGGTGAGCCTCAGGTCCTCGGTCTCGAACGCGGTGCCCGCGGGAACCGTAAGGGAGAGACCCGAAAGCGCCTCATCCGGACCCGCCTGGACCTCCCAGGTGATACGCGTCTCCGTATCGCCCAGGACATCACTGCCGGAATCCCCGTTGGGACGGCACGTAAGCTTCTCCACCTCGAGCGCCTCCGCGCGCCCGGGCGTGCCCGCCAGCACGAAGCACGCGAGCAGCGCGAGGCATACAGCCGTCATGATACGCGCTGCAGCATGGCCCACGGCAGCGCCGCATACCGGCATCCCGAACGTCGGCGTTCCCCTGTTCTCCATCGTCTTACCCTTTCATACATGAAACAACCTTGGGGAACGTGCCAGCTGCGCTGGACACACGTCCCCTTTTGCCGCCAAAGCCCTCCTCGCGGATGCGTAGGAGGGCCGGCGGGCACGCTATGCAGCGTCTTACTTGATGTTGTACTTCTCCATGAGCGCGTCGACCGTACCGTCTTCGGTGAGCTTGGCGATGGATTCGTTCACGGCGTCCTTGAGGGCGGCGTTCTCCTTGTTGACCGCGATCGCATACTCCTCGCCGGTCGAGATCTGCTTGATGACCTGCTCGTTGCTGAAGGAGGTCGCGACCAGCTGCGCGGCGACGGAACGGTTGGTCACCAGCGCCGCGGCCTGGCTGGACTGCACGGCGGCGAAGCAATCGGTCGCGTTCTTGAACGGCACGAGCGTGGCATTCGGGAAGTTCTCCTTAGCGAAGGCCTCGGCGGTCGAACCGGACTGGACCGCGATCTTCACACCCTCGGCGTTCAGCGCATCCTTATAGTTGTCGCCCGTGATGTCGGCGTTATCCGTCATCGTGACGATGGCCTGGTCGTCCATATAGTAGGAATCGGTGAAGTCCACCTCGTCCTCGCGCTCGGGCGTGGCGGTGATGGCGGCGATGCCGATATCGTACTTGGCACCGGAGGCGACGCCGGGGACGATCGTGTCGAAATCGACGTTCTCGATCGCGAGCTCGAGACCGAGGTCATCGGCGATCGCCTGGGCGAGCTCGAGGTCGAACCCCTTGTACTCGCCATCCTCCATATACTCGAAGGGCTCATATTCTGCGGAGGTACCGACGGTCAAGGTGCCCTCCGTGACCAACTGCATCTCGCCTGCCGAAGCCGAGGCATCCGTGCTGCCCGCCGTATCTGCCGCCGGAGCGCCGCCGCAACCCGCGAGCGCCAGAGCACCCGCCATCGCTACAGAGGCCGCGACGACTCCAAACTGCTTCTTAAACATGGTAGATCCTTCCCCTTCGAATACTCGGTCCGACAATGTACGCATCTGCCATTGCTTGAGGATGAAGTATACGCGATTATGCATTAGTTGGTTCAGTTTTTGCAATTATTTCTTCTATGTTTCTCGTATATACAGATTAATTCTCTGTAATAGCAGGTTTATGCATTACGAGGAAAATAATAATCAGTTGACCCGGCAGCACTTCGCCGCGCATGCAAAAGAGCGGACGATGCCGCGGCCGACGTCGGGCGTGCGGCATAAACCGCGACGGGGCTTTTGCCTCGAGCTCGAAAAAGGCGGGGCACAGCATAAGCCGCACCCCGTCCGCATGCCGCGTGGCAAAAGCCCCATCCCGCCTTGGACCTACCCGGCGAGGCCACGAAGATACGCGATCTCCTCGGCGTATCCCGCCAGCTCCTCATGGGGCGTCTCCAGGATGAATGGGAGCTCGCGCAGGGCGGGATGCGTCACGATGCGCCGGAGAACCTCCTCGCCACCGCCCAGATCGGGGTTGCCGAGATAACCGCCGCCGATAACCTCGTGGCGATCCTTATGCGCGCCGCGCGGATTCTTCGAATCGTTGATATGGACCGCTCGCAGCCGCCCCAACCCCACGACGCGGTCGAACTCGGCCAGCACGCCATCGAGGTCGCCGATGATGTCGTACCCCGCATCGCTCACATGACAGGTATCCAGGCACACGCCCAAGACGCCGTCGAGCTCGGGACGGCGCTCGACGACGCCCTCGATAATCGCCGCGACCTCCTCGAAGCTGCGGCCGACCTCGGTGCCCTTGCCTGCCATGGTCTCCAAGAGCACGCAGGTGCGCTGCCCTTCGAACATCACCTGGCACAGGCAGTCGACGATGAGCTCGATGCCGCGCTCCGCGCCCTGCCCGACATGGGCGCCGGGATGGAAGTTGTAGTAGTGCCCCGGGAGCGCCTCCATGCGCCGCAGGTCCTCGGCCATCGCCTCGAGCGCGAACTCCCGCGCCCGCTCCTTCGCCGAACAGGGATTATAGGTATAGGGAGCGTGCGCCACCAGGCGACCGAATCCGTCCTCGTCCAGAATGCGTTGCAAGCCGGCCACATCATCCGGATCAAGCGGCTTGGCGCTCCCCCCGCGCGGGTTGCGGGTGAAGAAGGCGAACGTGGTGGCGCCGATGGACCGGGCCGTCTCGCCCATGGCGGCATATCCCTTGGTCGTCGAAAGATGACATCCGATAGTCAGCATGGATACCCTTTCCAAAAAGATAGCGGCGCCCGTCGATGCAACGAGCGCCGCGCGTCATTCGAACGATTGCGAACCGAGCATAGCAAGGAGATGGCCGCGCGCTTTCGAGACGGCGCTGCGGGCCGCACGCGCACAAAACCTCCCGATGCCCGGCGGAAGCGTGCTTATTCGGACGAGATCGCATCCGCCGCGACGATGCCGTGCGGCAGCTCTGCCTCGTCCTCGCCGCGCACGACCTTCACACCGCTCACCTCATCGCCGTTCGCCGGCGTAACCACGAACTGATGCAGCACGTAGTCCATGGTGGCAGGGGTGTTCTCATCCGGGATCGCCATGACGAGCGTAAGCTGACCGTCGGCATACTCGACGCGCTCGACCGAGGGCTCGGGGATGGAGGAGCCCGCAACCTGGACCTGGATGGAGCCGTCTTCGCGTTGCAGCCAGCAGTCCCCGGGCATCGCCGCGCCCTCCTCGCCCTCGACGTTGAGGAACGGCGCGTCGCTATCCAAGACGACCTCCCAAGCGGTCGAGGGATTCCCCGCGACGGAAGCGCTGCCGGCGTCGGAGCCAGCGGGGGCAGAGCCGTCCGTAGCGGCGGGGGCGCAACCGGCCAGCAACAGCGATGCCGCGAGCACAAGGGCGCTGCGGCGGGTGATACGTGCGTCGAAGCTCATGGGAAGCATCCTTTCAACGTTGGCACAACGTTTTTGATTATCTCCGATATCCCGCAGCGGTTCCAGCAAGCTGCCCGCGCGCGCAAGAAGCCTCCGAACCTCCACGACGAACGGCAGGATTCCTCGACGAGCGGCATGACGGCGGACACACGGCCGGTGGGCGCGCTCCATCGAGCAACGGATGAACCGGCAGCCCTCGAACCGGCACCCGGCACGCGCGACCCGCCTTTGCGTTTCATGGCATCCATCTTACCCGCCTTGGGTAAGATGGTTCAAATGACAACGCTCGAGAGAGGAGTTCGTGTGATCAACAAGTTCTGCAAGGCGCCGCTATGGGAGTGCAGCCCCACCCTTATCGCCGTCGCCCAGGGCACCCGACCGGCCGAGACCGTCATCCAAAACGCGCGCCTCGTGAACGTCAACACCCGCGAGGTCCAAGAGGACGTCGACGTCGCGATCGCCTGCGGCCGCGTGGCATACGTGGGCGACGCCGCCCACTGCATCGGCGAGGGCACGCGCGTGATCGACGCCGCCGGCCGCTACCTGGCACCCGGCTTCCTCGACGGCCACATCCACGTCGAATCCTCCATGATGGGCGCATCGCAGTACGCACGCGCCGTCGTCCCCCACGGCACCGTGGGCATCTACTGGGATCCGCACGAGGTCGCCAACGTCGTCGGCCTCGAGGGCGTCAAGGTCATGGTCGAGGACGCGCGCCGCACGCCGCTCAAGGCCATGGTGACCACGCCCTCCTGCGTGCCGGCCGTACCCGGCTTCGAGGACACGGGCAGCGCCATCGGCCCTAAGGACGTCGCCGAGAGCATGACCTGGGATTCCGTGGTGGGCCTGGGCGAGATGATGAACTTCCCCGGCGTGCTCGCCGCCGCCGACCACCCCATGGGCGAGATCGAGGCGACGCTCCGGGCGGACGCCTGCGTGACCGGCCATTACTCCGTGCCCGAGACCGACCGCGGCCTCAACGCCTACGTCTCCAGCGGCGTGCGCTGCGACCATGAGTCGACGCGCGCAGAGGACGTGCTCGCCAAGGTGCGCCTGGGCCAGTACGCGCAGCTGCGCGAGGGCTCGGCATGGCGCGACCTCGCCCATCTCGCGCCCGCCATCACCGCGGGCAACATCGACACGCGCTTCATGAACCTCATCTCAGACGACACCCACCCCAACACGCTCGTCGAGTACGGGCACCTGGACCACATCCTGCGGCGCGCCGTGCAGGAGGGCATCGACCCGCTCGTCGCGCTGCAGATGGTGACCATCAACACCGCCACCTGCTTCCATATGGACCACGAGCTCGGCAGCATCGCCCCGGGCAAGTGCGCCGACATGGTCCTCATGGGCAGCCTTACCGACTTCGACGTCCAGATGACCATGATCGACGGCGACGTGGTGGCAGAGGACGGCCGCGCCCTCTTCGAGGTCGACGGCACCGCCTACCCCGACTGGATCGTCAACACGATGCACCTCGGCCGCGAGATCACGCCCGAGGCCTTCCGCATCCCCGCGGTCGACGGCGAGGGCGACGCGCTTCCCGGTACCACCGCGCGCGTCCGCGTGATGGAGGCCATCTCCGGCCGCGTAAGCAACGCCGAGCGCCACCTGGACGTCCCCGTGGTGGACGGCGAGCTCCTCGCCGACCCCGAGCACGATATCCTGAAGGCCTTCGTCTTCGAGCGCCATCACGAGACCGGCAGCTTCGGCTACGGCTTCACCTGCGGCTACGGCATCCACGGCGCGCTCGCCCAGACCGTCGCGCACGACGCCCACAACCTGCTGGTCATCGGCGACAACGACGAGGACATGGCGATCGCCGCGAACACCCTGGCGTCTTGCGGCGGCGGCGCGGTCGCCGTGCAGGACGGTCGCGTGCTCGGCTTAGTCGAGCTGCCGGTCGCCGGCCTCATGAGCACCAAGCCGCTCGAGGAGGTGGCCGCCGAGGTCGAGCGCCTCGAGCGCGCCTGGGAGGATATGGGCTGCACCATGCCCTCGCCCTTCATGACGATGGGCCTCACCTCGCTCGCCTGCCTGCCGGACCTGCGCCTCACCAACCGCGGGCTGGTCGATTGCCTGACCTTCCAGTTCGTCCCGCTGGTCGTGGACGGGGAGTAGCAGCCGCGCCGCGCCTTGACGGCGCGCCCCTCGCCCCGTGATGGAAGAGCATTCGGGCGGGCGCTTCCACCCGCACGTGCTCCCAACGCGGACCCTCCGTTCGAGCTCCGCCGTTCGCACATGAAAACGCCCCGGTTTCCCGCATCCCATCGGATCGAGAAAGCCGGGGCTTCGCATGAGGCTCGACCATCACGGAAGCGGCGTGTATCCCGCGCGCTCCACCAGCAGCTGGCCCTGGGGCCCGCGCATCCAATCGACCAGATCGGCCACGAGCGGATTCGCCTCCCCCTTGCGCGTCCACGCCTTGAAGGTTCCCGTCAACGGATAGCTGCCGTCGGCGATATGCTCCACGGTCGGCTCGACGCCGTCGATCGCCAAGAGCTTGACGTCCGCACCCTCGACCATCTGCGTCGCGTAATACCGAAACGAATAACCCAGGCCGTTCGGACGGTTATCGTATCCCGCGACCGCGCGCACCAAGCCGCCCATCGAGACGATGCGCCAGGACTCGGGCGGGTCCATCAGCGGGACGTCCCCCATGAAGCCGGCCATCCGCGATTGCGAGCCGGAGCCCTCGTTGCGCTGAAACGCGACGATCTCCTCGTCGGCTCCGCCGACCTCGCTCCAGTTCGCGATCTTCCCCGCGTAGATGTCGCGCACCTGCTGCTGGGTGAGCGATTCGACGGGA
This sequence comes from uncultured Collinsella sp., assembly GCA_900548365.1. GTDB lineage: Bacteria > Actinomycetota > Coriobacteriia > Coriobacteriales > Coriobacteriaceae > Collinsella. Next base: position 101,112 of record URKM01000002.1, read on the forward strand.
TTATCCTCGTTCACGATGAAGACGAACGCCTCGAGCGCCAACGGCGTCGACTCGAATTCCACGCCGCGCTGTGCGGCGTACGCAAGCTGCTCGTCGCTCGGATCGGTTCCGATGAACACGTCCGTCACGCCATCGACCAGGTTCCCGAAACCATAGGGGCTGTTGGTGTAGCGAAACGCAGCCCCGGGGCAGTCTCCACCCATCCAGCGCAGAAGCTCGCCATAGCGCTCGGCCTCGCCTTCGGTCAGGTCGCGCTCGAGCAGTGCCGCGTCCAGCTCGTCGAACTCACGCTGCCCTTCCTCGTCTAGCACGCCCTGCACCGCGATGGTGTGCGGATACACCGCGCTCACCACGCCGGATGTGAACGGCAGCAGCGCCGCCGCGCAATCCGTCACGGGAAGGTCGTCTTCCTCGGTGAGGCGCAGGGTCGCCTCCTCGTCGAGGCGCGGGATGTTCTCGCTGGTAAACGGAAGGTAGTCCTCGTAGACGATCGTGAAGTCGAGATCGTCATCGGGAAGGACCTCGTCGGGATTCTGCTCTATCGTCCCGCGCGTCGCGTCATAGCAGCTCGCCGCCATGAGGCCGGCGCCCAGGATGAACGCGGCCACGCCGATGGCCAGGAAACGGCGGTCGTGCTTCCAGAGCAAGACGATCAGCGCGATGAGGCACACGACAAAGGCGGCGGATGCGCCATAGACCCCGAGGAAGCCGTGGGCGACGGGCATTGCTCCCAGCAGATACATATACGCAGGCAGACCCATCAACAGGACCGCCACCGTCAAGAACGCCTTAAGGACGAATTTGAACGTACCCTTGGTATCGCCGCCCAGCATGATGGCCTCCTCTCGCCGCGGAGCGCCCCGAGGTTGCGCCCGCATGTGGGACCATCGTACTCGAGCGCCGGTATCGACGGGGAGCAGAAGCGGGCAGGGCGCACGTAAAAGGGCGTATATCGGTGCGAGCGGTCGCGAGGCCTCCCGAGGACAAAGCGCTCTCAGAATTGAGGGGCATGGCGCTTTGACCCCGCCGCTGCAAAACGAGTGCGCTGCGCCGGCGCGCACGCTGCTCCCCCATAAGCGCTTAGCGGGAGATGGCCGCCAGAAGATCCTCGGCTTGCAACGCGAGGCGGCTCTTATCCCATTCGGGAATCTCGTATACGCCGTCGGTCCACGCAGCGGCGGGCAGCACGAACCCCTCGCCCTCGCCGCCGACCACCTCGGCCTCGACATAGTTCAGCAGATCGACCAGCTGTCGCCGGACGTTGGCGCACGCGGTCTTGCCGCCGGCGCCCGAGATCGCGACGGGCACGTCGGTCATCGAGACGGGCGCGTCGTGGTCGCCGGCGACGCGCGGACGGCTCAGCCAATCGAGCGCGTTCTTCAGCGCGGCGGGATAGCTGAAGTTATATTCCGGCGTGAAGATCCAGATGCCGTCGGCCGCCTCCACCTGCGCCCGGACGCGCTCCACCGACGCCGGCGGCGGAAACTCGATGTCCTCGTCCATGAACGGCAGGTCGGCGTAGTCCAGGAACTGGATTGTCGCGCGGTCGCCCACCATCCGGGCAGCGTAATCGGCAAGCACGCGGTTGAACGAATCGCGGCGCAGCGAGCCGACGATGAAGACGAGGTTCTTAACTTGAGTCATCGCGAACTCCTTCGGAGAATCACTCGAACGGGGCACGCGCCCCGCTCGTTTTGCTATACGTATTGCAGCATTTTTCTTCTACCCCGAATCCACGATGACGAACCACCGCGATCACGCGCCGCCTCGATGCGCATATATATCGACGGCGGCGGCAACCGGTCCGGGCGTCAGCCGGCGCACCACGTCCTCCAATCTCGCGGGAATGTCGATGCCCTGGGGGCAATGGCGCAGGCATGCACCGCAATGGACGCAGTTAGTCGCCAGCCTGGGCTCGCTCGTGCGAAGGGCGCTCGCGGTGAAATACTGCTGCACGCCGGTAAACCAACCGTGCGCGAAGCTCGCGTTGTACGCCGAGAAGCACCCCGGGATGTTGATCCCGCGCGGACATGGCATGCAGTAGTTGCACCCGGTGCACGGCACGCGGTTCGCCGCCTCGAAGATCTCGAGCACGCGGGCGATCGCCGCGAGCCTGCCCTCATCCATGCAGCCCGGAACAGCTAGCTCGGCGACTCGGGCGTTCTGGTCGACCTGCTCGGATGCCGCCATACCGGAAAGCAGCATGGTCACCTGGGGATGGCTCCATACCCAGGCAAGCGCCCAGTCGGCAGGGCTTCCGAGTTCGGCATCTCCGCTGGCGGCCAGGGCGTCGGCGGCGGCAGGCGGAAGCTTGCCCGCCAGCCGTCCGCCCAGCAGCGGCTCCATCACGAAGACGGCCAGGCCTCGTTCGGCCGCCGCGAGCATGCCGGCGGTGCCCGCCTGATATGCCTCGTTGGCGTAGTTATACTGAATCTGGCAGAAGTCCCAATCGAACGCATCGAGGAGCACGGGGAAGTCGCCGGCGCTGCCATGGAAGGAAAAGCCGATCCGGCGAATGCGGCCCGCCTCCTTCTGCCGCTCGATCCAGCCCTCGATGCCGAGGGCGCAGACCCGCTCCCACTGCGCCGGGCTGGTGATGTTATGCATGAGGTAGTAGTCGACATGGTCCGTTCGCAACCGACGCAGCTGCTCGTCGAAGAACCGGTCGAAATCCACCGCGCGCTTGCACGAGGCATGCGGGAGCTTGGTCGCCAGAAACACGCTGTCGCGAAGCCCGAGCTCTTCGAGCACGGCTCCTACGCACTCCTCGTTGCCGGGATACAGGTACGCGGTATCCAGGTAGTTGACGCCCCGCTCGATGGAGCGGGCGATGATTCGCCGCGCGGCTGCCCTGTCGGGACGGCCGACCTGATAACCTGGAAAGCGCATGCACCCCAGTCCCAGCGCCGAGATCTTGTTACCGCTCTTGGGATCGACCCTGTACTGCATACGCGACCACCTTCGCTCAAGGCCGGCAAAGCCATCCTATCCTGCAAGGATGCGGATCAAACCATCCGCACCGGGGCACCGTGATGGCCCCCGCGCCGTAGCGGGAGCGTCAGCGGCGCGCGCTGCTACGACGCATCGTCGGCGCCATCGGCATCCAAGGCGTCGACCGGCTCCTGGCCGTGCGGCGTCGCGCGAGAGACGCCGAACTTAGTGACCTCGCACGTGGCCGCATCTCCGGCATCGGCGTCGGCGCCCTCGATGGGCTTGGCATAGCTGAACTCGATGGCGTCGCCGACCTTGTAGCGCACGATCGCGAGCATGTCGGGCAGGGCGAAGTCATAGATCGCCCCGTCGCCCTCGAGCGTTACGAAGAAATGCGAGTTGCCGTCGATAACGGCCTGGGCGATGCTCGCGATGGTTCCGGAAGCCTTCTCCTCGGCACCAGATGCCGCCGCCTCCTCGTCGCTCAACGCGCCCTCCGCAGCGAGCATGGACAGGTAGCTCTCCTGGGCCGCGGCAACGGTGCTGCCCGTCGCGACGCTCTGGTAATGCTGCACGTTGATCATCGCGTACATCTTCACCAGGCCCGCGTTGTCCTTCAGCGCCATGAAGTACGTGGGCTGGCCGGATACGTTGAGCAGCAGCGGATAGGTCGCCTGGTATTTAAGGTTTTGGACCTGGCCCTCGGCCGATGCCATCGCGGAATCCTCCGTGGCACCCGGCACCGAGTAGAAATGCGATTCGCCGGTGCGCTGGTTCACCAGGATGAAGCCGATGCTGGAGTTATCCGCGGTAACCGAGGTCACGCCGGAATACAGGTAGATGTCGTCGCCCTGGGCGAGGTAGTTGTAACCCAGCTGGCCGTCCATACCCGGCGTGGTGCGCACCACGCCCTGCTGGCCGAGCCAGGAGTTCAGCCATCCCTTGGCGTAAGCGCCGCTCCAGTTGTACTGCTGGATGAGCAGATCGCTCGGATAGGCTCGGTCGACCCAGCTGGGAACCTCGTCCACCGGATAATCCTGCGTCTCCCCGGTACAGGCGTTCACCAGCACCACGCGATCTATCGTGGTTCCCTCGAACAGGCCGATGGTGCGCTTCTGCACCGGGAACACCCACCAGGGCGTCCCCTCCTCATCGAGCTCGAAGGACTTCTGGTCGAACATGTACATGGGGTACTTGAGCTGCGCGTACCGGTCGATGTTGCGCGCCAGGGGCTCCGACTCGCTGTACTTGATGGGCTGCTCCAGGCGCACCACCTGGGCCTCCTGGGTGACCATGTCGACCAGCACGTAGGCGGGAATGCCCTGGCTGCGGTTGGAGAGCCATTTAAAGAGGTCGGCATAGGTGAGCGGGCTCACGCGAACCGGACGGCCCTGGTAGTTGATCATGCTGTACGCGGGGCTGATCTCGAACTGGCTGACGTACTCGGGAATCGACCCCATCGCGCGGTTGCCCAGCAGCACGGCGGAATCGCGGTCGATCACCGGCACCTCGGAGTAATCGACCTGCTCAATATCTTGGGCGAAATCGCCGTCGGTGGTCTGGAGCACCGTGGCGTAGCGCTCGGCGTTGCCGGGCATGAAGGGCTCGCCCCACAGCAGGCCGAGGAAGAACAAGGCGATGACGCCCACGGGAACGAAGACCAGGCGGTTGAGGAGCACCGCGTGCTTCTTCGATCGCAAAGCGGCGACCTTGAGCGCCAAGATCGCGACCACCGCGATGGCCAAGATCCACATCCAGACGCGCGGGCTCTGCAGGTTGAGCGCAGGATGGAACCACCAATAGCCCACCGCGAGACCGATGAGGGCGAGAATGGCGAAGAGGATGAGCGCCCGACGGCTCCACTGCGCGATGCGCTGCGCTATGGGGCTGGAGCCGCGCCGACCGCCGCCGCCCGAGCCACCGCGCGCGGCGCCACTGGAGCCAGACGAAGCGCCGCCGGCGCCCGCCGGCCGCTCCTCGCCGTCGACCACGGCATCGACGGGTATGGGCTCCCCATCGGAGTCACCGCCCCGGCAGCCGCCGAAACCCGTGCCGAAGCCGGATCCGGAAAAGCCGAACATGCTGTGCAGCATATCTTGGAAATCGTCGTTGTTGAAATCGTTGTCCTGGGCCACCTGCGGTCCGCTCCTCTGGTCGTCGTTGCCGCTTCGCAACCGCCATGGCGACGCTTTCGCATCAAAGGTACAAGGGCGGGGCGAAACGTTGCGTAACGTCAACTATACCCAAGAGAAACCGCGGTCATCCCTATGCGATGGCGGCCACCATCTTTTTGACGAGCTTCTTGCTCGAATCGCACGCCACCAGCTTGCCGTCGATGCGCGCATAGGCCTTTCCCTCGAACTCGGGGTGCTTCTTCCGACATGCCCCGAAGCAGCCGCGCGCATAATCCCCTTTGGCAAGACCCGCCTTCAGATGCTTTTTCTTGACGCCCGAGCATTTCGGACAGACCTTCACACCGCACTTCGCCATCTCGGCCTCCTTGGAACGCCGGGCGGGCTGTCGACGCCGCGCCCGATATGCTACCCAGTTTGCAGCATGGTATCACGCGAGACGGCCTACGAGTTTCCCCTGTGCAACTTTTCTCTACTTTTCCGATGAAGACCCGCGGCGGCACGGCGGCGCCGAAAGCTCCTCGGGAAGTTCGAGGTATCGGGCGGGTAGAATGAATGCCCTTGCATCACGACCAAGAAGGCTGCCCGCGGGGCGGCCGGGAAGGAGAAGCGGTGAGGGTCGTTATCTACACCGACGGCGCGGCGCGCGGCAACCCCGGTCCGGGCGGATTCGGTGCCGTCCTCAAATACCAGGCGCCCTCCGGCAAGGAGCACGTCCTGGAGCTATCCGGCGGGTACGAGCGCACCACCAACAACCGCATGGAGCTCCTCGCCGTCATCAGCGCGCTCGAGGCGCTCAAGCGTCCCTGCGAGGTCGAGCTGCACTCCGATTCCCAATACGTCGTCAACGCGTTCAACAAGCACTGGGTGGATGGCTGGCTGCGGCGCGGCTGGCAGACGTCGCAGAAGAAGGCCGTCAAGAACATCGACCTCTGGAAGCGCCTGCTGGCGGCCAAGGAGCCCCATCGCGTCACCTTCATGTGGGTGAAAGGGCATGCGGGCCATCCGCTCAACGAACGCTGCGACCAGCTCGCCACCAGCGCCGCCGACTCGGGTACACTTGAGGTCGACCGGGGCTTCGTAGAGGGGGACGCCGACTAACGGCCGGGCGGCGCGCCGGTGCGAAGCCCCGTCCCCTCATGTGGAGCATCCCATCGAAGAACAGCAACGCGAAGGAGCGCGCCATGATTCGCATCGCCACCATCGGAACCAGCATGATCACCACCAGTTTTCTGGAGGTGCTGAACGCCAGCGAGCGCGGGCGCTTCGTCGGCACGCTCTCGCGCGACCCCGCGCGGGCAGAGCGCTTCTCGATCGAGCACGGCGGCGAGCGCGGCTTCTCATCGATCGAGCAGGTTGCGGCCGCCCCGGACGTCGACGCCGTCTACGTGGGCTCCCCCAACGCGCGCCACTGCGAGCAGGCACTCGCCTGCATCCGCGCCGGCAAGCACGTCTTAGTGGAGAAGCCCGTCTGCGCCAACCACCGTGAAGCCGAGCGGCTCTTCGCGGCCGCGCGCGAGCACGGCGTGGTCGCCCTCGAGGCCATGCGCCCGCTACACGACCCCGCCCTTTGCCTGATCCGCGACGCGCTGCCGCGCCTGGGCACGATCCGCCGCACCACGCTGCGCTTCGGAAAGTACTCCTCGCGCTATGACGACGTGCTGGCAGGAAGACACACCAATATCTTCGATTGCGCCATGGCTTCCGGCGCGCTCATGGACATCGGCGTCTACTGCGTCGAGCCGCTCATCGCGCTCTTCGGCGCACCCCGCACCATCCAATGCGCGGCGGCTCTTTTGGACGAGGGGACCCGCGGCATCACCGGCGGCGCCATCGACGGCGCGGGCGTGCTCTGCGCGAGCTACCCCGGCCACGTGGCCACGCTGCACTACTCCAAGATCACGAGCGACCTGGCCGAGAACCAGATCGAGGGCGAGCTCGGAACCCTGACGTTCGCCAGCGTTTCGATGCCCTCGAACGCGCGCATCGACCTGCGCGAGCGCAAGGCGGCGGACAGCGTGGGCTATTCCAGCACCTCCACCATCGAGTGCGCGCTCGAGCTGCCGAGCTGCCCCAACACCATGGTCTACGAGCTCGACGACTTCATCGATGCCATCCTGGCGGTGCAATCGGGCGCGTCCGCCGAGGACGCGCCCGCGGGCTGGCTGGGCAGCGTGGGAGACCTCCAGGCCATCAGCCTGGCGTCCCTCGAGGTCATGGACGCCGCCCGCGAGCAGATCGGCGTGAGGTTTTCCGCCGATACCGCCAACCGCTAGCGGCAAGCTCCCCTAGCCCAGGATGTCGAGCATCTGGCCCAGGCTCTTCTTGCCAAAGGAGATGCGCTCGGCACCACCGCGCTCGACCACCACGCACGGCACGCTCATGGCGTTGTAGCGCTCGCGCAGCTCGGGGAAGCGGGCGATGTCGTACACGTGCGCGGCGACGCGGGGGCAATCCGCCGCGATGCGCTGGGCGGACACGACCGTCTCGGGGCACATGGTGCAGGAAAGCGAGACGAGAACCTTTATGGAGATCTCATCGTCGACAGCCGCGATGCGCTCGGCATCCTCCCGTGCGATGGGCTGACCGGGCCCCGCGGCGTTATAGAGGCCCAAGACGAAGCTTGTGAACTCGTGTCCGCCGGGTACGCCGTGAAACGCCAGGCCCAACGGATTCCCCGCCGCATCGCACACCTCCACAAAGGGAAGCCCCTCGTCCTCGGACGCGCCCGGCGCCGCGCTCGACGCCTCCTCCAAGCCCAGCTTGTCCGTCAGATCGCAGAGCGCCTCCATGTAGGCGCGAAGCTCGGATGAGACGTCGGATCCATCCAGATGCAGGCGCAGCACCAGCGAGCGCTCCATGCGGGTGAACACGGTATCCAGCTGGGCGAGCACGGCATCGTCGAATAGCGTCGGGGATGCGGGTCCGCTCGCCGCTCGGTCCGTCGGCTTCTGCGGTCCGTCCCGGCCCGGATCCCCCTTGGGGCCCGCTGCGGACGCCGCCGCGTCCGCTTTGCTGCCCGTGCCGGGACGGCCGGCCGGCTGCGCGGGCACGAGACCGGTGCGTTCCTGGGCGGACTTGAGATAGCGCTCCATATCGGTCGCGGTCTGCGCCGCCTGGCCCACCGCGGTGGCGACCTGGCGCAAGCCCTTCACGCACACGTCGCCCGCCGCGAACAGGCCGTCGGCAGAGGTCATCTGACGATGGTCCGTGATGACGTAGCCCGCGTCATCGAGGTCGGCTATCCCCCGGACCAGCTGCGTCGCGGGCGCGTAGCCCACGAAGACGAAGATGCCGAAGGTGTCGCCGTCCGCGGCGTGATAGGCCCCCTCCTCGCCGGTCTTGAGATTGCGGTAGCGCAGGGAGCGCAGCGCGGTATCTCCCGCGGCCTCCACCACCTCGGTGTTGTAGAGCACGGTGATCTTCTCGTTGCACTTCGCCTCCTCTGCCGCTGCCGGGGCGCAGGTGAAATCATCCTCGCGCACCAACACGGTGACGCGGCGCGCGTACTTGGTGAGAAAGACGCTCTCCTCGGCGGCAGCGAAACCGCCGCCGATCACGAAGACGTCCTTATCGGTGAAGAACTCGCCATCGCACGTCGCGCAGTAGGCGACGCCGTGGCCGCGGAACTCCTCTTCGCCGGCAAAGCCGACGCTGCGGGGGCTGGCGCCCGTGGCGAGCAGCGCCGCGAAGCATGCGATCTCCCCCTTGGAGGTCATAACCCGCTTGACGTCCCCGTCCAGGTCGAACCCCGTCACCTCGGCGAGCATGAACTCGGCGCCGAACGCCTCCGCCTGCCTGCGCATGGTATCGGTGAGCTCGCTGCCGCTCGCGGAGTACACGCCGGGATAGTTCACCACCTCATCCGTGATGGTTATCTGGCCGCCGAAGCGATCCTTCTCCACCACCAGCACGCGGTAGCGCGCGCGTGCGAGGTAGATGGCCGCGGTCAGGCCGGCAGGCCCCCCGCCGATGACGACGGCGTCGTAGAGCTTGTCGATGTCCATTGGTTGCTCCTTCGATTTCGACCGGGATCGCGCGTCCATCGGATCAGCCATCCCGGAAAAAAGCCGCGGTGGTACGGGAAACCCCACCACCGCGGCCCTCTTGATATGCTTGTTATCCCCCTTGGGGTCCTTAGAGCTGGCCCACCAGGTCGAGGGAGGGCTTCAGCGTCTCCGCGCCGGGCTGCCACTTGGCGGGGCACACCTCGTCGCCGTGCTCGGCCACGAACTGAGCGGCCTGGAGCAGGCGGAGCAGCTCGTCGGCGTTACGGCCAATGCCGCCGGCGTTCACCTGGTACACCTGGATCTTGCCCGCGGGGTCGACGATGAAGGCGCCGCGCTCCGCCAGGCCGTTCTCCTCGATGAGGACCTCGAAGTCCCGCGACAGCGCATGCGTGGGATCGGCGAGCATGGGGTAGCCCACCTTGCCGATGCGCTCGGACGTCTCATGCCAAGCCTTATGGGTGAAATGGGTGTCGGTGGAGACGGAGTACACCTCGCAGCCCGCCGCGGAGAACTCAGCGTACTTGTTCGCCAGATCCTCGAGCTCGGTGGGGCAGACGAAGGTGAAGTCGGCGGGATAGAAGAAGAACAGCGACCACGAACCCAAGACGTCGGCCTTGGTAACGGTGCGGAACTCGTTGTTCTGATATGCCTGGACGGAGAAATCAGCGATCTCCTTGCCGATAAGGGACATAGGAACCTCCTTAATCAACGCGTTGCGTTCTTATTGGTACTGGGTCCTATTATGGGTTGAAGAATAGAGATGTCAAGCAGAATCTTGTCGATGAGACGAAAATCTGATGAAATGTACCTGTACCTATATCGCATGCGGGAAAACGAGAGAAAGGGGCGCCATGAGCGTGCAAAGGCGCAATACCCGTCAGCGTGCCATGGTCCTCGAAGCCGTACGCAACCACGACGACCACCCCACCGCTGATGATATCTATCTTGATATCCGCCAGATCGACAGCAAGATCAGCCGCGGAACGGTCTACCGCAACCTCAACCTGCTGGAGGAGACCGGCCAGATCAGCTCGGTACGAACCGAGGGGGGCAACCGCTTCGATTGGCGCGTGGACGGCCACTCCCATCTCATCTGCCGCAGATGTGGACGCGTGACCGACGTATCCCTCCCCTACAACGAGGAATTCGACCGAGACGTCGAGGCGCGCAGCGAGTTCGCCGACATCACCCATACCACGATCTTTCACGGTATCTGTCCGCGGTGCGCAGCAGCAGAGCGGGACCGCTAATTCCTCCCGCACCACCGGAAACGACGCAAAAGAACCCGGGAAGGAATCTGCTCCTTCCCGGGTTCCCCATGCAACGCGTCCATGATCGATACGGCTATAGATGCATGCGCACCGCCGCCGCGAGCATGCCGCTACTCCTCGATCGGCGTGTAATAGGTCTCGAGCACCGTACGGTAGACGCTGTCCTGGTCGAGATAGAACTCGGCATGCGAATCCCCCTGCGCCATCTCGCCGTCCAGCGAGACGACGTTGAACGAGGTCATGCCGTGCGCGACCATCTCGCTCACCAGATAGGAGAACTGGTCGAATCCCAGGTTGGTCCACGTGTACCCAAGCGCGGTCTGATAGAGGCTCAGCAGGGCGGCGGGATCGCTCGACGCGTTCTGGAGCACTTTCGAAGAGAACGCCTTGAGATACGACATCTGCCGCGCCTGGCGGTCGAGCGATGAGGTGAGCGACGAGGTATCGCGGTACTGCACATAGCGCTCGGCGGTCTTGCCATAGAGGGTAGTCTCGACGCCTTCGGAGATGCCCACGGAGGGAACGCTCTGCACCGGAACGAGCGTCACGCCTCCCACGGCATCGTTCAGCGGGCCGACGCCTTCGACGTTCAGGGTGAAGTAGTAATCGATCGGCATACCGTAGAGCACGCGCGAAGCGCACTGGGTGACGAGCTCCGAGCTTTGCTCGCTCGTGTTTCCATATGAGTACTGCAAGCAGATCTGCATCATATGCTGCCCGTTATACATCCCGTCGATATAGGTGTCGACCGCGACCATACTATCGCGCGGGATCACGATGCCGGTCGCCTTGCCCGTCTTCGTATCCAGAGCCACCACGATCACGGTATCGGATTGGCCGGCCGCATCGTTGCCGCTCGACGCGTTCGTCGTGCGGTTGTCGAACCCGATGAACGCGACGGAGACCATGTCCTCGTTCAGACGATAGGACGTGCCCTCGTATTCGACGGTCGAGCCCTTGTCCTCGACCGCCTTCTTCATGGATTCCTCGAACGCCTGGCGACCACGGGCTATGGACTGATTCAGCATGACGGCGGCCCCGGCCGTTCCCACGGCGAGCAACACGAGCACCACCACCAGCACCCGCAGCGCGATGCGCCGGCCGCGATGCGTCTTCATATGCTTGTCCGAAGGCTTGCGCTCAGTCATGTTATTTCGTCTCCTGATCAGAGGTGAGCACGGCGCTCACCAGGTAGCGCGACGTGCCGTGGAACTCGTTCAGCATGCAGGTGCTCAGCTGCACGATCTTGCTGTCCGTCGTGAGCTCGACGCCCTCGCGAACGCATTTGAGCAGGGAATCGGGATGGGCGACGAAATCGAAGTAGCTCTGCCGCACGTCCTCCTTCGAGAAATCGAAGGAGTTGAGAATGTGCCGGTCGTCGTATTTATACGCCGACACGACGGTGTACGTGTAGATATGACCGGGACGGTAGATGTAGAACGTGGGATTCTCGTCGAAGAACGCCTGGTCCTCGAAGTAATGGAGGTTCTTGAAGACGCCGTCGATGTCATGGCCGTAGATGACCGTGACCGGGTCGGAGAAATCCAAGCTGTTCGCCACCTGGGAGAAAGCCGTTCCCACGGGCGAGTAGTCGCCGTTCTGGTCGTGCGTGAGGTAGAAGAAGTCGTCGGTCGCGCTCTGCTGGATGGGCGTGTTGATCTGCGCCCCCGGGATGTAGAGCCACGCATAGCTCTCGACGTTGTTCTCCCACAGCGCGTTGAAGTCGATGGGGTTCTCGGGCAGCTCGCGCTCCTCCTCCGCGTCCTGCTCGGCCGGGGTCTCGGGAACCTCGGCGCCCTGCATGCGCTGCTGGGCCTGATAGATCTGCACTTGCTGCCAGATCAGATAGCCGCTGCCGGCGAGCACGGCCGCGATGGCGATCCCCGCCACGGCACGCAGGATGAGCGTGCGGCGGGCGCTGGGTGCGTTGTCAGTGGTCAACGTGGTACCAATCCGTTCTTCTACATCTTATGGGTAAAGGGCCCGTCCGAAGACGAGCCCTTTCGAACAAACGCCTATGCTAGCTGCCCTCGCAGCTGTTACTCGGAAACCCTCTTGCGCAGCGTGACGACAGCACCCGCGGCAACGAGCGCGGCCGCGGCGGTACCCGCCAGGACGACCGTGCTGTTCAGACCGGTCTGGGGGGACTTGGAGCCGGTGTCGGTGTTCACCACGGTGTCGGCCTTCTTGGCGACGATGGTGTGGATGGACAGCGTGTCCGTGGAGAAGGTGATGGTGCCGTCGGAGCTGGCGGTCCTGGTGATGACCTCGTTCTCGGCCTCGCCCTCGTGGTCGACGTAGACGTTCACGGTCGCGTTGGCGTACTCGGCGCCCAGGTTGTAGGCGAACTGGAACGGCGGCTCGACCTGGCCGCGGCTCGTCACCTTGAACGACGCGACCTCGGCGAAGCCCTCGGGCACCTCGGTGTTGGAAGCGCGCAGCTCCTCCTCGGGCTCGATGATGAGCTCGCCGGTACCGTTGCAGGCAGCGGCGGCCTTGACCTCGACGCCGGAAGGCGCAGAGTAGGTGATGGTCTGGGCCTTCACGTCGCCGACCGGGCTCTCCCAGGCGATAGCGCTCATGGGCACGGCGAGTGCAAGCACGAATGCACCGAGAACAGCGATGAACTTCTTCATGTTCATTCCCCCTTCGAATCGAACGCGACGGGCATGCCGCCGCGTCGCAAAAACATCTGACATCTGCAAAGTATACCGTAGCTGCAACAGAATACGGCAGACAGGGGCGATATTGACAATCGCGCTCAAGAATTAACGAAATCATTGCGCGCGCCGTGCAACCGCGGCGGCACATAGCCGCGGCCGGCTAGGGGCGCATGAAGAAAGCCAGGGCGATGGCGCCGGGACCCACGTGCGTGCCGATGGTGGCGCCGACGGAGTGGACGGGCAGCTCGTCGCCGGGATAGTCCGCCCAGAGCGCGCGGTGCGCCTCGATGTACTCGCGCAGCAGCTTGTCGCTGGTCCCCGCGTACCCGAGAACCACGGGTAGCGTGAAGTCGGCGCCGCCGACGCGCTCGATCTCCTTGGTGAGGAGGTTGCGCCCGTTCTTCATGCCGCGCGCCTTGCCGAGCAGCTGGACCTCGCCGTCCCGCACGGTGACGACCGGCTTGATGGAGAGCATCTCCCCCACCGCTCCCGCCGCGGCGGAGATGCGGCCGCCGCGGCGCAGGTACTCGAGCGTCTCGAGCAAGCCGAGCACCACGACGCGGGCGCGCATGGCCTTCACGCCCTCGACGACCTCGTCGGCAGACGCCCCCTGGTCGACCAGCGACAAGGCGTACTCGACCAGGGCGCGCTCGCCCACGGTGACGTTGCGCGAATCGATGATGCGGACCTCGCCGTCGACGAGCCCCGCCGCCGTGACCGCGCTCTGATGCGTACCGGAGAGCTTGGCCGAAAGGGTGATGACCACGATGTCCTCGCCCGCCGCGAGCGCCTCCTCGTACGCCTTCGTGAAGGCGTACGGGTTCACCTGGCCGGTGCTGGGAAGGTCGCGCGATTCGGTGAGGAGCTCGTAGAAGCGGGTGTTCGTGATGGTGACGCCGTCGAGGTAGATATCCTCACCGAACACGACCGACAGCGGCAGGACCGTCAACTGCGGATGGTCGGCGCTGTTCATGTCGCAAGCGGAATCGACGATGATGCGGACTGGCATGTGTTTCCTCCTTGCAGGGCATGCATGCCCCGTTGCGCGCTACTGCTCTTCGCGCGAGATACCCTTGAGCCGGCTGAGGATGGTGGATAGGGACGAGTACATGACCGCGCGCTCGGAAGCGGAGAGCTCGTCGCCCGCCCGGCACACCACGTCGCCGATCGTGCGGGTGGCGGATTCCATGACGCGCACGCCCTGCTCGGTGAGGGTGAGGCGCGCCCTGTAGCGGCCGGAGCGCTCGTCCTCCTCGATGCGGACGAAGCCCCTATCCTCCAAACCCGCGACGTAGCGGGAGATGGCCGCGCGCGTCACGCCCGATCGGCGCGCGAGCTCCGCGCTCGTCAAGCCCGCGGGCTCGCGCATGAGCTGATAGAGCAGCATGACGTCCGCGCCCTTCAACCCGAGCTTCGAAGCCTCATGGGCCTTGATACGCTGTATCTCCTTAGAGATCGCGCCGATGATCCCGACGAAATCCTCGAATCGCTCCTGCTCCATCACGACACCTCCTATACCGACGCATCCAACCAGCTTGTTAACGGGTATACATCCTACTGGGGGATGTTTATATGTCAACAACTACGCAAGTTCGACACATCATGCGAACACCTATGACCAAACGAGGATATGGCAACCTTCCGAGCGCGCACATCCCCCGCTCAAAAAAACACGGCCCCCCATTCGCCGGGAGGCCGTGCGGTCCGATCGCGCGAGCGCGCGCATAGCTGTCGCGTGCGGTGCGGGCTACGCGCCGAGAAACGCCAGGGCGCTCATGACGAGCAGGAAGCCCAGGGCGTACGGGAGCACCGCCTTGAGCAGGTCGGCGTCCTTGCCGGTGACGCGCACCGCGGCCAGGCCGATGGCGAGCGTCTGCGGCGAGAGCATCTTGCCGGCGGCGACGCCCAGGGAGTTCAGCGCCACCATCCAGTAGGGATCGGCGGCGAGCGCGACGGCGGCCTCCTTCTGAACCTGGCCGAACAGCATGCCGGAGCTGGTCCCCGAGCCCGTGACGAAGGAGCCCACCATGCCGATCCACGGGGCGACCAGCGGGAAGAAGGCGCCGGTCACGCCGATGCAGAACGCCGAGATCGACGAGATCATACCCGCGTAGCCCATGATCTTCGCGCAACCGAGCACCGAGAGCATGGTGATCACGGTGGGCATCATCTGCTTCACGGTATCGCGCAGCACCGCGCCCATGGTCTTCGCGTCAGCGCCCTGGATGGCTCCGCCGACGAACGCCGCGAGGAAGATCCACACCCCCGGCGTGTTGATCCATGAGAAGGAGAGCGTTCCGGGATTGGGACCGCTGAACACCTGCACCGAGGTGGCGAAGCGCGCGAGGAAGGCGTTCACCGAGGGCACCAGCTTCGAGGTTCCCAGCAGCAGGATGAAGATGAGGATGAAGCACGACCACGCCTTGAGGGCGCCGCGCAAGTCGAGCGAAGACGTCCGGGAGACCTCCATGTGGAAGCGCTCGTCGAGCCCGCCGGAGCGCTCGGCGCGCATGGCGAGCACCGCGGTCACCGCGAGCGCGCAGATGCTGCCCACCACGACGGACAGCTCCGGTCCGACGAAGGTCGCCACGGCATACGCCGGCAGCACGAAGGAGACACCCGAGGCCAGCGCGATGGGAAGGACGCCGCGGAAGCGGTCGGCCAAGGCGGGGCGCTCGGCGCCCGAAAGGGACGGCAGGGACGACCCGCCCGCCACGTAGACGATAAGGAAGGGCGCGGCGATGAAGAAGGGCGCAAGCTGCAGCATCTGAACGGAAGCGAGCTGCGCGGCGTCGAGTCCCACCAGGTTGGCAAGCGAGACGGTCGGGATGCCGATCGAGCCGTACGGCGTGGGCACGCCGTTGGCGAGCAGGCACATGAGCACCGCGGGGATGGGCGAGAAGCCCAGGGCGGCGAGCATGCCCGCCGGGATCGCGACGGCGGTGCCGAAGCCCGCCATGCCCTCCATGAAGCCTCCGAAGCACCAGGCGATAAGAAGCGCCAAGATGCGGCGATCGCTCGAGATGGAAGTGATCATGCCGCTGATGACGTCCATGGCCCCCGTCCTCACGCAGAGGTTATAGGTGAAGACCGCCGCGATGATGACGAGGACGATGGGCCACAGCGCCATGAGGAAGCCCTCCAGGCTCGCCGTGGCGACCTGGTCGACCGGCATGCCCCAACGGGTCGCGGCAAGGATGCCGGCGATGACGAAGGAGCCTATCGCAGCTTTCCACGTAGGCCACTTGAAAAGGAGCAGCATGACGACGAGCCATAGGATGGGCACCAGGGCCAGCAGAAACGAGATGATATCCATATATATCCCCAACACGTCCGGCGACGCGGCTGCGCGCAAGCGAAGCGCGCTCTGGTCGCGCCGGCACTGTATCAAACGTTCAAGAGGATACCGCAAGCTCGCCTATCATAGGAAAAAATACCACGCGTGTTACCGAATGGCCTTGCGATATCCCGTCGGCGCACGCGGCTATAATGGTTCGAATCTTCACAGCCGCGCCGCCACGCCGCGGCAACGGTCGACCGCGGCGCCGCGCAAACGCCGCATGACGGGATGGGGGCATCGTGGGAATCACTCCGCTCGACAGCATTCGAAAGCGCATCGCGCGCCGCGGCGACATCGTCGTGGGAAGCCCGCAGAGCCGCCGCGCGCCCACCGTGCGCCGCGCGCCC